>CAYQRA010000039.1:15434-18559 GCA_964419315.1 uncultured Saprospiraceae bacterium
CGGTCCTGCTAAGAGATCCGCCGCTTTTAAAAAGATCGCTGCTCTTTCCTGCCAAGGCAATGCTTCCCAAGCGGGTTTGGCTTTTAATGCTGCTGCAATGGCCTGTTTGACGTGGGTGGAATTACCTTTAGAAAAATGACCGAGGACATGATCCGTTTCATGGGGTGGATGCATGGCCACTTTATTTTTGGTATACACCTTTTTTCCACCGATATACATTGGAATATCGACTTTTTTAGATTTGAGTTTGGTCAACATTTCTTTGACTTCTGCTCTTTCTTTTGAACCGGGTGCATAATTTAATACGGGTTCATTTACAGCCATTGGGACTTCAAAATACGCGTTGGACATATATTTCCTGGTTTTATTGATGTGTGTATTTTAGCAATAGTATTTGCGGTGCAAAGGTAGTTTTTTTTATTTTATTGGAAGAGCAATTGAGGGAAACAAACCCAGTATTTTTCGGGAATAAAAGTAAGGGAAGACTTAAAGTTTTACTACTGCGAATGCTCAAATCTTCACCTCCTTTGGTAAAAATTTACTAGCATCGCCTTTCCCTTTGATGATCTCCCGAACGATGGTAGAACTAATGTGAGAAAACTCCGGCTGGCTAATCAGAAAAACCGTTTCGATTCCCTTTCCTACAATATTATTGAGTTGGGAAATTGTTTTTTCATAATCAAAATCGGAAGAATTACGCAAGCCCCGCAAAAGGTATTTGGCTCCCAATTCATTGCAATAATGAGCGGTCAATCCTTCATAGGAATCAATGCTAACCCGATCTTCTTTGGCAAACACATTTTCCAGCCATTCGATCCTTTGTTCCAATGTATAGAGGTATTTCTTTTGGGTATTGATCCCAACAGCTACAATAATTTTATCAAATAAATCTAGGGAACGCATGACCAAATCGACATGGCCAGTGGTGATTGGATCGAACGATCCAGGAAAAACAGCTATTCTCATAATCCTAATTTTTGGCAAATCTAAGAAATGAGAAAGAATAATAAAGGGAAATGAGAAGAAATAATAGAGAACGATGCTGGGTTTTGAGTAATAACTAAAGCTCTTCGTCTGATAAATACCTATACAAAGAACTCCTCTGAATCCGAATCGAGCCCCATTTCTTCTCTTAAGGCACTCTCGTACCTTTTCTTAATAACGACTGTTCCTGCGATAAAATCATGTAAGGCTCGCTTCCTTTTATTAAAAAGTAACACAATCAGTTCACTCATCATCCATCCGCCAAGGATATAAACTAACATTAGCATTTTTTCTTCACCCATAAAATCAAATAGGTATTGGCTTTGCTTATAATCAGCGAATAGGAACCGATCATCCCCCAATGATTCGAATTTTGCATGATCAATTACTCCCCATAAATAAAAACCGTAAAGTAAAAGTATAAAGTTTTGAACAAAGGTTACTATTTCTCTCAATAGAGCCGCTCTACTATTCGCTGCTTGACCATTAAGTTTAATTATCTTAATGTTCATCAGCCATTTACCGGGGGATGCTCCTATCAATTGAACCAAATATATACTAGTGAAACAAAAAAACGAGAAAGAGAGTAGATTCCCAAAGAGATGACTCAAATAGCTATTATCCCAGGTTAAAGGATAAAGAACTAGGAGCCAAAAGACATTTCCAAGCAAAGCGTCCAAAAGAATAGCTCCTAAACGAGACCAAAATCCAGCATAAATATTTTCCTTAACACCATCCAGCGTTAAAGGCGTTTTGAGGTTTTTCATAACTAATACATTAATATTTTTGGTTGACCACAGGATTTAGTTCACTTCGTTTATGAACCTGCCTGCGGTGTCAGTTGGTCCAAGAACGATGCTCTTTAAATGATAAGCTGTTTGAGCATTATCGGAAAAGACCTATTTAGGATACTCTGCATCTATTCTTAACAATATAAATGTAGGAAATATTATTCAATAACTCGAAAAGAATCCAAAAACTTATCAATATTCGGATTGATCCCTTTATCTCTAAAACCAATGGTCTGAATCATATAAAAACGACTGCCAACCATGAAGGCCTTACTCTTGATACTCGCTTCGCCGTCTCGATAGACCAAGCGCCATAATTTACCCGGATATCCTTGAATCTGGATGTTATTAGAATACAACAACTCCCCTTTTACCGACTCCAAAGCGGCCGCCAAAGTCTCGTCAAAAAAAGTTGGCAAGAGCTCCAAAGAATCCGAATGCATTCCCCCTTCTGGGTAATCACAATAGCTAATCATGTACAAAATATTATCTGGATCTTTTTCGGTAGGTTGGTAAAAATGAGAATAATAAATCATCTCTCCCAAGGGCGTTTCCACAGGATTTTCTTTCTTAGACATTTCTCCGGGTACCAAAACCACGAATTTTCCATCAAAATCCTTAAATTCTGTCCAAGGTCCTTGCAAGGAAGCAAGAAGTAGAAAAGGCAAAAAAATGAGATAATTGTACATATTTCCTAGGTATTAAATTCTTTCCATTGGAAAGAGGCGTCTAGATGCCCTGCGGTTGTAAAGGAAAACAGAGCAATAAAGGTAAGTCCATAATAAAGGATAACTTGGTTTTATTAAAGAATCCTCCATAAAAATATATTTTCCGTGATTCAAACCCCGCTGATAGAACAAATATAAAATGGAATTATTGTAAAGGAGCAAGGCATTTATTAGCTTTAGGTTTTAAACCAAATTGACCCAATTAGCAAAAGCATTATGGCAAAACTAGGAAATTACGTTCTTGGAAATTGGCAAAATGGACAAGGAGAAGGAAGTCCATTATTTAATTCCGTAACCGGAGAAATCGTCGCCACAGCGACTACCGAAGGTCTCGACTTCGGTGAGATCCTTGACTACGGACGTAAAACGGGAGGTCCTCCACTCCGGAAAATGACTTTTCAGGAAAGAGGAGTTATGCTAAAAAAATTAGCGCTTTACCTCACCAAACGAAAAGAACAGTTTTATCCAGTCAGTTACCAAACCGGAGCTACTCGCGCCGATAGTTGGATCGACATAGAAGGGGGCTTTGGAAATTTATTTGCCAATGCTTCTTTGCGAAAAAACTTTACCAGCCAATCTTTTCATGTCGATGGTGCTCCGATAGATCTTTCGCGAGGAGGCA
>CAYQRA010000040.1:0-18308 GCA_964419315.1 uncultured Saprospiraceae bacterium
TCCTGCAGGGTCTTACTGTACCGGAGGAGTTTATACTGCGGATGGTGGACATATGCTGGCGGGATAGTCTTTTAATGAGGTTTAAAAATTAGAAATCAAGATTTCTTAACCTAAAAAAATCTTGGTTTCTAATTTATTTGCTTACTATTTGCTATGCGACAATTTGCCATCTCAGACATCCACGGATGCCTTGCTACCTTTAAGGCATTATTAGAGAAAATCAATTTTTCTAAAACAGATGAACTCTATCTGCTCGGCGACTATATCGACCGTGGTCCAGATAGCAAAGGCGTCATTGATCACATCTGGCATTTACAAGACGAAGGCTATACCGTCCAATGCATCGTGGGCAATCATGAATTGATGCTTTTGCAAGTTATCAATGAAGCGCATCTTCTGCCTTGGTGGAGCAAAAATGGCGGCAGCCAAACCATGGCGAGTTTTAGGCAATTCCAGCCAGCTCTTTTTCCTCAAAAATATTTAGACTTCTTTGCTGGCCTCCCCTACTTTTTTGAGTTGGATCAATTTCTTTTGGTGCACGCTGGATTTAATTTCACAATAGCTGATCCCTACAGTGACCTCCATGCGATGGCTTGGATTCGTGGCTGGTACAAAGACCTAGACCGCAATTGGCTAGGCGATCGCATTATCATCCACGGGCATACGCCCGCTACCCAAAACAGTCTTTTCTTGCAACATCAAAACCTAAATCAATTTCCAGTTCTCGGTATTGATAATGGTTGTGTATATCCTCGAAAGGGTTTAGGGCATTTGTGTGCGCTAGAATTGGGCACCCTCGAATTGACTTTCGAAGCAAGAAAAAATTAGCTTTATTTTTTTGCGCTTAGAGGAACTTATCCCCCAACTTTCCAGTTATACTTTTATTCGAAATTGCTCAAGAATAGAATCATGTAATTCCTAGACTTTATTTCTTTGTATTAAAAATTCGTTGATCCTCAACGGACAATATTTCATTTAGTAATGGACAAAAAATAAGTTACGCATTTTGACTACAGAATTTTCAATCAAGACGAGTTGAAAAACGTAGGCATAGCCCAGCTATGACGAGGCTTTTCAAGGACGTCTGAGCGATCCCAAAGGGTGATGTATGACAATACATCAAGTAAAGTCGCCGCTAAGCGGGTGGGATGCCTAAAGGCTGAAAAGTATCAGTCATAAATCGAAAATTTATTGTTTGATCATTACTTAATCAAACGATTAGTCATGAGTCTATCTCGTAAATACGGGCGGACTTTTCACTATCCTTTTTCACCGGGTACCACCAGTGATGATCGTATCAATCACGACTATTGGAGTGATGTGATGAACATCCCTAGCTTGGTACATACCGAAAAATTGGACGGAGAAAATACCTGCCTCAATCAATACGGTGTCTTTGCCCGATCCCATGCGGCACCTACTCGTCATCCTTGGGCCAACTACCTCAAAGAGCGTTGGAATTCCATAAAAAATGACCTGGGCGAACTTGAGTTTTTTGGAGAAAATTTATACGCCATTCACTCCATACAGTATCTTAATTTGGAGCATCACTTTTATGTGTTTGCCATCCGAGAAGGGGATCAGTGGTTGTCTTGGGAAGAAGTGAAATTCTATGCCGCAATGCTAGATTTTCCAGTCGTTCCCGAACTAGCCATTGTCGAACCTAAAGATCAAGCAACTTTCGAGACCAATGCCATTCAATTAGCAACAGCAACAAGCCTTTTTCAATCTATTGATGTTCACACTTCTGCCGCTTGTGCAAGAGAAGGAATCGTCAGCAGAAATATTGCGGCTTATCCAGTAAATGCCTTTATGCAAAATGTATTTAAATACGTTCGTAAAGATCATGTCAAAACAGATGCTCACTGGACTCGCAATTGGAAACGTGCTAGCTTAACACACGGTAATATAAATTACTAAACATTTTGAACCTGCCTTTTTGTTCTACTCTTCGTCTCGTACTCGTTATGATAGCTAAGGCTATCAAACTCCGTGCGTTCCTCGATTAGATCAAAAATTCATAATTCAAAATATCTATCAACCTAAATTACAGTGTGTTTTAAACTGGGAATCATCATGTGGAAAATAAATCAAAATTATGAATGGGAGGCCTTAATGGCTGCCTTCTCTTGGATGCGTGATATGCGTGGTATCCCTCAGGACAAGATCTTCCATGCCGAAGGAGATGTGGCCATCCATACCAAGATGGTTACAGAAGCTTTGGTTCAACTGCCTGCGTATCTGGAATTGCCCGAGCAAGAACAAGATTTACTCTTTGCCGCCGCCCTTTTACACGATGTAGAAAAACGCTCCACCACGGTGGAAGAAGCGAATGGACGCATCACTTCCAAAGGGCATGCCCGCAAAGGAGAATCTACCGCTCGACAGTTGATCTACCGAAGCATTCCTGCTCCTTTTGAGCTCCGCGAAGCGGTCGCGAAATTGGTTCGCTATCACGGCTTACCACTTTGGGTATTTGAAAAACCAGATCCTCAAAAAGCTTTATTCAAAGCTAGTCTGGAAGTCGATACTCAATTGCTAGCCTTGCTGACTAGAGCTGATATTTTGGGACGCATTTGTAGCGACCAGGAAGAGTTACTTTATCGCCTCGACTTATTTATCGCTTTTTGTCAAGAGCAAAATTGCTGGGGACAGCCAAAAGTATTTGCCTCCGATTGGGGACGTTATCAATATTTTCAAAAAGAAGATAGTACTGCCGATTATCAACCCTACGAAAAGGATGCTTTTGAAGTCCTTATTTTGTCTGCCCTTCCGGGAACCGGAAAAGATTATTTTATCAAAAAAAACTATCCAGACACTCCGGTAGTTTCGCTCGATGATTTAAGACGCAAAAACAAGGTTCGTCCAAACGACAAAAAAGGCAATGGACAGATTATACAAATGGCCAAAGAACAGGCTAGAGTTTATCTAAGAAAAAAGCAAACTTTTATTTGGAATGCCACCAACATCACGAGAAATCTTCGATCGCTAATGATTGACTTGTTTCAAACTTACGGTGCCAAAACCAGAATCGTTTATCTGGAAGTGCCTTACCAACAATTGATTCGACAAAATCAAGATCGGGAATTTCCCATTCCTGTAAAAGTATTAGAAAAAATGATTAATAATTTGGAAGTTCCCGCACTTTGGGAAGCGCCAATTGTAGAAATCAAAGCTTTTTGATAGTTTTATTCATCTGGGGTGCAGCTTCGAGCTGTGCTCCAGATTTTATTGATTTTTAGCCCCTTTGCACCATTTTTAATTTTCCTAAATAAAGTCTATTCCATTCCTTAAATTTGCGGCTATGAAACTTAACCTAGACCTTGCCTGCGACAGCTCCCCCGAATGGATCGCTGCTGTCATGAATGACTTTGATGCTTTTTTGCGAGATCATGCAGACTGTGAACGAAAGGCCTCTGCAATGGCGATGAGTTTTGTTGCCAAGTATCCCGATCGCAAAGCCATCATACCAGACTTGATTGCTACGGCGATTGAGGAATTAGAGCATTTTCAACAAGTTTATGAGTTGATGCAATCCAAGGGAATTTCATTGACCCATTCGATTGGTGAAGATCCTTACGTAAAAGCATTGATTAAGAAATGTCATTCTGGTCGGGAAGAACGATTTTTGGATCGCTTGTTAATTGCTTCGGTGGTAGAAACCCGTGGAGCGGAACGTTTCCGATTGGTGTCGGAGGCACAAGAAGATCCAGTGATGCATCGTTTTTATAAAATCCTCTGGGCTTCGGAAGCGAAGCATGGACATCTTTTTGTAAAACTAGCGCTTAACTACTTCCCGGAAGATCAGGTGTATGAGCGTTTGCGCTGGTGGGTCGAACAGGAGGCGGAGGTTTTAAATGCCTTGGAGATTCGAGCGGCTTTGCATTAAATCGCCAATTAAGAATAAGGATTCTCGGCTAAAGACCATTCTTGCTGACGCTGCATTTTTCTCAACAGCGTCAAATATTCCAATTGGCTTTTCTGCTCCTTAATAACTTTCCTTTCTAGCAAGAATTGATGAGCCGCTTCTCCTACTGCTACATTAGGATAAAAATGATCTCTTGTAAAATGCACATATTTCATCAATAGAAAGGCATTGAACCAGCGGTAAAAGCGGTTAACAAATTGATCTTTACTTCCAATATTATCGCGAATCTCTTGCATCTTTTTCTCAAAATCTTGCTGCTCCAAAAACTGCTGAATACTTGCAGGAAAAGTAGGATACAATCGCTCCAACTTTTCTTTGTAATAAAAGGTCGGCACCTCTTTTAAAAACAACTTTAAATCTGCAAAAGTAGCAGGTGCATAAGTCGTATAAGTTTCCTGATGGGTCAAAATATCCTGTACTGATTTTCCGGTACCGAAAGGTACCCGATCGGAAGTCCGGGGAGAAGGTATTACTTTGGTGGTATTAATTTCCCCAAAGTTGCCTAGAGAGATAAATTTATGTAAAAAATAAAAATCCTCTCCTGCTTTGCGGCGGTTCATTCCGCCTTGCGCTTGATAAGCATTGGCTCGTACCGCCATACTCGATCCTACCGTATGATAAGCAAATGGAAAACCTGCCCAACGCTGAATCTCAATATAGTAACGCAAATGCAATTCATAAGCGATAATCGCCTCGTAAATTTCCATCCCAAACGCATCCCCCGCGAGTGGATGCTCATAATGAATCGAGGCCGCAGGAATCTTTGGATGGCCTGCAAAGTAGCGTTCCACTTCTTGTAAGTAATTTTTCTGACAAGTACTATCTGCATCATAGCAAAGTATAATTCCGTTGGGGTTTTCCACACTTTCTAAACGATAAACCGCTTCGTCCATTCCTATTTTTCGAGCCAAGCCAACGCCCGCATGTTTGGCGGGTAATTTACTTTGGTATAGGATAAAAAAAGAAAGTTCTTCGCTGCTGTTGGCTAAGGCCCAATCTTGAGCAGCTTGATAAGATTCCTTATGAAATTCAAAAATCGCCTTGGCGGCTTTTTCAGAATCATTGATCACCACGATCACCTCTACTGCTACCCTAGGCAATGCACAGTTTTTCAAACTCTCCAAACTTTGAATCAATGCTGTTTCTTTAAAGGCAGGGATCACCACAATCATTCCCAAATCTTTGGCGGGCGCTTGCTTAATCAGCGGTGGAAAGAGCGTCGATTTCTTAAGATAAGGAGTCATGAAACGTCTATATTTAAAATAGTTTTAAACCTGCCTAGGCTAGCAATTCTATGCGGCTATCCATAAAATGGACAGAGGAAACAAATGTAGGATTATTCCAACAGCTTTTTGGAAAAATACATTAAGCAGCTTCGAAAAGTCGAAGCTGCTTAATAGACTTTATTCTGCCACTATAACTTCAATGACATTGAAAGTGGCTTTTGTTTTATCTTTATCACTCCTTCTTTGGGAAGAAATTTGTCTTTTTAGAAGATATCAGTGATTGAAAGAAAGTATGTTTCTCTTCCAAGTGTAAGACACTAAAAGTCAAATAAATAGCCAAGCAAAGTTATTTTTAGTTTATTTGATTATTTGCTCAGGTAACTTCTTTTTTTAAAATTTCTTGAAAGACTAGGGCTTCCTGCGGGGGATTCTCCCAAAAGATGCTTAATTTTATTTTTACCAAATAAAACAAATGCCCAGAAAAAAAGCTTTAAAAGTCAATTGCAGATACCCCGAAAGCTTAAGCTTGCAAATCATTTTATCCCTAATGATCCTCTCTTTATCTGCCTGTTACTTGCCCAACGATAACCTAAACGCTTTATCAGAAGCCAGTGCCGACCCTATCCCTGACCTGATTGATTTCAATTTCCATGTAAAACCTATCTTATCTGATCGTTGCTTTAAATGCCATGGACCAGACGAAAATAGCAGAGAGGCGGGTCTACGGCTAGATACTCCCGAGGGAGCTTTTGCTGCACTAGGAGAATCTAAAGATCATTATGCGATCATTCCCGAGAAGGTGGAAGAAAGTACTTTAGTAGATCGAATTTTTACGAGTGATCCGATTGAAGTCATGCCTCCTCCTTCTTCTAATTTAACTTTAAGTGAAAACGAAAAAATAATTTTAAAAAAATGGATTGCTCAAGGAGCAGAATGGAAATCGCATTGGTCTTTTCTACCATTAGAAAAACCAGAATTACCTAACGTTAAAGACCAAGAGTGGGCGAATAATGAAATTGATTATTTTATTTTAGCTCAATTAGAAAAAAATAATTTAAGTCCCAACCCAGCGGCAGCAAAAGAGCAGCTCGCGCGCCGCGTATTTTTTGACCTTACCGGACTTCCTCCTAACCTCGAAGAATTGGATCGCTTTATCCAAGACACCCGACCAGATGCTTACGAGAGACTACTGGACAGTCTTTTGCAGAGTATTGGCTACGCAGAAAACCAAACCATCGCCTGGCTCGATCTTGCTCGCTATGCGGATACGCATGGCTATCAGGATGATCTAGAAAGAAGTATGTGGCCTTGGCGAGATTGGGTCATCCATGCCTTCGATCAAAATATGCCTTACGACCAGTTTGTTCGTTGGCAACTTGCAGGAGACTTGATGCCTAATGCCAACAAAGAGCAGATTATTGCGACGGCCTTTAATCGCAATCATAAAATCACGCAGGAAGGAGGCGTGATCGACGAAGAGTACCGCGTTGAATATGTAGCTGATCGCACCCAAACTTTTGGAACCGCTTTTCTAGGATTAACTTTTGAATGCGCTCGCTGTCATGATCATAAATATGATCCCATTCGCCAAGAAGATTATTTTTCTTTGTTTAGCTTTTTTAATAATGTTCCTGAAAAGGGTTTGATCGAAGAATATTTTACGACTCCAAAACCTTACCTCAATATCAGCAAAAAGGACATTGCGGCAACCTTAAAATTTATCCAACAATTAGAAGAGGATCAAGATACCGTGGCTTTGATGGTCATGGAAGAAAGTTCTCCACCCAGAAAAACGTTTATCCTCGAACGTGGTGCTTATGACCAACCCAGCAAAGAAGTTTTCCCCAATATGCCCAAAGGTATCCTTGCTTATAATTCGGAATTACCTAAAAATCGCCTAGGCTTGGCAGATTGGTTATTTGACAAAAAAAATCCTTTGACCTCGCGCGTCCTTGTCAATCGGCTTTGGCAACAATGCTTTGGAAAAGGGATCGTAGCAACTCCTTATGACTTAGGAAGCCAAGGAGCACTTCCCACGCATCCTGAGCTACTGGATTGGCTAGCGATTTACATCCAGGAAAAGAATTGGGACCTCAAACAAACTTTAAAATACCTCCTCCTTTCTGCTACTTACCAACAATCCAATAAACGTTCTGTCGAACAACAACAGATTGATCCAAGCAATGATTGGTTGAGTTATGCTTCCAGACGACGCTTGGGGGCAGAATCCATCCGCGATCATTTTTTAAAAATCAGTGGGCAGTTGATTACTAAAGTCGGTGGACCAAGTGTCAAACCTTACCAACCGGAGGGGCTTTGGGAAGAAAAGACCGGTGGCGGTGGTGGAAGTACGGCTAAATATATTCCCGATGAGGGAGAAAAACTATACCGAAGGAGTCTTTACACTTTTTGGAAAAGAACGGTACCTCCACCCAACATGATCACTTTTGATGCGGCTTCGCGAGATATTTGTACGGTGCTGCGACAGCAAACCAGTACGCCCTTGCAAGCATTGGTCATGATGAATGATCCGCAATATATAGAAGCCGGTCGTGCCTTGGCCAATCGTGCGATTCAAAAACATGATAATTTACAAGACCGCATTAAATTCATGGTTCGATTATCACTTAGTCGTTCTCCAACCGAATTGGAATTATCAGAATTATCTTCCTTTTTTGCAGCCGAAGAGCAACGCTTTAAGGAAAACCCCAAGGACGCCGAAGCCTTTACCAAAATTCGTCCTTTCGTAGCAAGCGCAGAGATTCCAGTAGTCACCTTAGCGACCTATTCTTTATTGGCCAATGCCATTTTTAATTTAGATGAAAGCATAAGCAAATGAAAAAAGATCAACTCTTTACAGAACATTCGCAAATTATGAATCGCCGAAGCTTTCTATCCAAATCCAGTCTGGGTATTGGTGGAGCTGCCTTGGCGACTTTGTTTGGTGGCATGGGCTGCAACATAGGAAAAAACGACAATGATCCTTTGGGAGAAGGTTTGCTAAACGGCATTAAAGATAAGCTTCCTCATTTTGCCCCAAAAGCCAAAAGAGTCATTTATCTTTTTCAAAGTGGTGGCCCTTCTCAATTAGAATTATTTGATTACAAACCAACTTTACAAAAAAGACGAGGGGAAGAATTGCCAGCTTCGATCAGGAATGGCCAGAGGCTAACTGGAATGACCTCTGGGCAAAGTAGTTTCCCACTAGTAGGCTCCCCTTATGCTTTTAGTCGGCACGGGAAAAATGGAACTTACCTCAGTGAACTTTTGCCTTATACTGCCAAGGTCGTTGATGAATTGTGTATCATCAAATCCATGTATACAGAAGCCATCAATCACGATCCAGCAATTACTTTTTTCCAAACGGGCTCCCAACAATCGGGACGACCAAGTATTGGTTCTTGGATGAGTTATGGATTGGGAAGCGATAATAAAAACTTGCCGACCTTTACGGTTCTATTATCACGTGGAACCGGACGTCGAAATGGACAGCCTTTGTATTCCCGCTTGTGGGGAAATGGTTTTTTGAGTTCGCTTCATCAAGGCGTACAATTTCGCTCCGGCAAAGATCCAGTACTTTACCTCAATGATCCAATGGGGATGAGCAAATCGAGTCGCCGTGCTATGCTCGATAAGCTCAGCAAACTCAATCACGAAGCTTTACAAAACTCTGGCGATCCAGAAATTGCCTCTCGGATTGCTCAATATGAAATGGCCTATCGCATGCAAACTTCGGTACCTGAGGTAATGAATACCGAAGGAGAGACTGATCAAACTTATCAAATGTATGGCTCAGAATCCCAAACTCCCGGCACCTTTGCAGCCAATTGTTTATTGGCACGTCGATTAGCCGAGCGAGATGTCAAATTTATTCAATTGTATCACATGGGTTGGGATTTACATGACAACCTTCCGGTCGGAGTGGCCAAGCAGGCCAAAGATGTAGATCAAGCTTCCGCTGCTTTGGTGATGGACCTCAAACAAAGGGGAATGCTCGATGAGACGCTAGTGATTTGGGGAGGAGAATTTGGGCGAACCAATTATTCTCAAGGAACACTAACGGCTACTAATTTTGGCAGAGATCACCATCCGCGTTGTTTTACCATTTGGATGGCTGGTGGTGGTGTAAAACCGGGGATGGTTTATGGTGAAACGGATGAGTTTGGATATAACATCACCAAAGACCCCGTGCATGTTCATGATTTCCAAGCTACTCTTTTGCATTTGCTCGGTATGGACCATGAGCGTTTTACTTTTAAGTACCAAGGAAGACGGTTTCGTTTGACGGATGTACATGGAAAAGTCATCCAAGATATTCTGGCCTAATTTCTTGAATTTATTTTAATGAAAAGAAGACATTTTTTACGCAATACCCTTCCACTTTTGGCGAGTGGTTTTTTCTTGCCCAATCGTGCTTTTTCCTCTTCCAGAGATTTGATCATTGGTCATTCTTCTCATCGGTATAAGGTCGACAAAAACTGGGGCAATCTAGATCCAAAGAAACATCCAATCAAAGATGCGCACGAGATGGTACAAGCCGCAAATGGATACCTTTACCTTTTGACCAATCATACCCAAAATAATATTCTCGTTTATAATACTGCTGGACAGCTTGTCAATTCTTGGGGCAAAGAATACCCCGGTGCGCATGGTCTGACGATCAACGACGAAGGGGGAACGGAATATTTATACCTCACCGATCATGACAGACATGAAGTAATCAAAACCACTTTGGATGGCCGAGTGATTATGACCCTTCCTTGCCCAATGGAATCGGAGCAATATAAATCGCCAGAAACTTACAGACCTACAGAAACAGCCATCGCTCCCAATGGCGACATCTATGTAGCGGATGGCTACGGCGAGCAATGGATCATCCATTATGATGCCAAGGGACAATTGAAAAATATTTTTGGAGGTCGGGAACATTTTAGAAATGCGCATGGCATTTGCTTGGATCAAAGACAAGTGGGAACACCTAAACTATTGATTAGTGCTAGAGAACAAAATAAACTAAAGACCTTTAGTCTCGGTGGAGATTTCTTGGAAGAGACGCATATCCCCGGTGCTTTTATTTGTCGCCCAGTGATTCGTGGTGATGAAGTTTATCTAGCGACTTTGGCTTCGAAAATGCCAATGGATTCGCAGAGCGGATTTATTTGCATTTTGGATAAAAACAATCAGGTAATTTCTGTACCCGGTGGAAGTGATCCTCGACAAAAAGAATCCGGCCAATCGTTCCAACAGACTTTAAAAGTTTTTCAACATCCGCATGATGTATGTGTAGACCGAGACGAAAACCTTTATGTAGCGCAGTGGAATTCTGGGCAAACTTATCCTATAAAATTGATTAGAATTTGATGATGCGAATGCTCTTTCTTTGCTGGTTTATTTTAGTTTTTTCTGCTTGCCAATCCAAGCTTGCTAGGGAATCTGTCAACTTATTACAAGCGGAAGACATTGCTTTATCCGATCCACAAACTACTTTTTCTAATCCTTTTTTCGAGCAAAAAACGCAAGTCCCTCTATCCTTTGCGATGGAGGAGGTAGATCTGGCTTATGTGCTAAATCGCAAACAAGAAAGCCAGCAAGGTATTTATCAGGAACCGCTGGCATTGGAAGAAGACTTTACGCTAAAAGTGATTGCACAACACGAGCATTTTAAAAACAGTGATACCCTAGTTGTCGAAGGTTTTCGGGTAGATACCAAAAAAGCTTATCAAATACTTAGCCTCGAACCTGCTGCGGATAAAAAATATTCGGCAGGAGGAAAAGCGAATCTCTTAGACCGCCAAAAGGCGGCGGCTTATGTCCTGGCCAATGGCTGGCTAGGTTTTAATGGCCAAAGGGTACAAATAGATTTAAAACTTGAGCAGGCCCTTTCTGACTTCACTTGTATTCTTAGTTGTTTTGTCAATCAAAATGCTTGGGTTTTTGCACCCGAATTTATTTCCGTATCGGGTTCTTTAGATGGAGAAAGTTTTGTCCCTTTGGGGACAATTAAGCAGACGGAACATGCCAAGAAGCCGCTGCAATTTTATTTCCCTAAAATTCATGGTGCCTTAAAGGATTGTCAGTATCTTCGATTCGAAATTCAGGCGCTTCGTCAACTTCCAGCGTGGCATGCAGGCGCGGGTAATCCTGCTTGGCTTTTTATAGATGAAATTTTAATCGAGTGATAGTGATAGTAGAACCGTTTTCTTTTCTGGGTCGTTTTCATCCGGTCGTTTTGCACTTGCCAATTGGATTCTTGCTGCTTGCATTTGTCTTAGAATTGCGATTGCGATTTGGTGGGAAAAAAGAATTTCAATCTGCGATTGCCTTTTCTTTGCAATTGGCCTTAGCGGCTAGTCTCCTTTCTGTAATTAGCGGTTACTTATTGTCTTGGGGAGGAGGCTATGATGCTACGATGCTCTGGCGACATCAGTACTTGGGATTTGGGGTGCTCGCTCTAAATGCGCTCTTGGTTTTTTATGCGCCCAAACCGCCGCAGCAAGAAAAGCGGATCTATTTTCCTTTGTTTTGTGTATTGGTGGTTCTCCTTGGTTTGACCGGACATTTGGGAGGAAGTCTTACGCATGGTAGCGATTTCCTATCTTTTAGCAGTAGCGCCAAAACCAATAAAACCATATTGCCACTGACTTCAGAAAGTAATTTTTATGAAGTTGTTGTGCAAAAAATCTTAGACCAAAACTGTGTCACTTGCCATAGAGCAAGCAAACAAAAAGGGGGCTTACGCCTCGACGATCAAACTCAGATAATAAAAGGTGGAGATTCTGGAAAAATATTGGGTTCTACGAAAGCACTAAGTCATTCTATTCTGACTCGTATCCATCTTCCTTTGGAGGAAGAAGAACACATGCCTCCGGAAGGAAAAAAACAACTCAACAAATCTGAATTAAACCTACTCCAATATTGGCTGGAGGAAGGAGCTTCTTTCGAAAAAAATATTGGCCTTTACCAAATGGGGCCTGCCATTAAAAAACAACTGTCGGTCTGGGAAAGTACTCAAGTAGGAGCTGATGGTAAAAACCAGTTGAAACCAGTCAAAGCTGCGGTTTTACAAGAACTACAAAAAAAGGGAATTGAGGTTCGACCTATTGCCTATGAAAGTCCCTATCTCGAAGCCAAATATGTTTACCAAGATTCGCTGGATTTCAATCCTTTAAATGCACTCAAAAAGATCAAAGGGCATTTGCAAATATTAAAACTGCATCATACTCCAATCAATGATCAACAAATCAAAAACATTGGCGCTTTTGTAGGTTTAAAAAAATTAGATCTCCATCAAACGGCCATCAGCAATCAAGGCTTAAAAAAGCTAGTGCCTTTAAAAAACCTAGAATACCTCAACCTCTATGGGACCTCTATCGACGACCAAGGTTTGGAAGCTTTAAAAACGCTTAGCGAATTGAAAGAGCTTTATCTATGGCAAACCGAAGTAAGTACCAAGGGAGTAGAGGATTTAAAAAAAGCCATTCCTCAACTGACCTGCAACCTTGGGCGAACAGAAATGGTTTTTGGAAAATCACAAATCAAAGTACCTATCATTAGAAGTAGCTCTAAACTTTTGAAAGATACTTTACAGGTAAAAATTGAATCCAGAATTCCAAATGGAATTTTACACTATACTTTGGATGGCAGTATCCCCGACAGCAATGCTACCGTCTATACCAAGTCACTAGTCCTTGATAAAAGTTGTACGCTAAAAACGATTTGTAAAAAATCAGGATGGGAGGATAGTGAAGTCATCGAAAGGGAATTTATCAAACCCGATCATCTTATTCAAAGTGCTCGGCTACTGCAGACTGCTGACGAAAAATATTCAGGTCGAGGAGATACCTCTTTGTATGATCTTCAATCCGCTAAGCTGGCTACCGGACATCCTGCCTGGCTAGGTTTTCAGGGACAAGATGTAGAGATGATTCTAGATTTGGGATCGGTGGAAGAGGTAGAAAAAGTAATGGTGAGTTCTTTTAGCAATGTCTTGGCTTGGGTTTTTCCTATTCGACAAATCACCTGTCGTACTTCCGTAGATGGAGAAAGTTTTTCTAAAAGTGAAAAAGTAAAAATCCCAGAAGCGGTCGCAGGGGCTCCCGTCTCCAGCGATTTTTTTCCCTTGTCTTTCTCCTCAAGAAAGGCGCGCTACCTAAAAATCAAATTAAAAAGCCAAATGCGTAATCCGAGTTGGCATGCTTCTCCTGGCGAACCAAGTTGGGTTTTTATTGATGAGGTTTTGGTGTGGTAAAATTCTACTTAGCGTAAAATAGTTCCTTCTTTCTCAAACCATTTTACACAGATCAAAATGGCGATAGCCGCGAAGCTTATAAGAGATAAATAAACGAGCCCCAACAAACCATAATCAATGGTTCCCGCTACTATTTCGCGACTCGCCAAAGCAACATTTAAAACCGGAATCATGGCCGTAGTCCTACTAAGTTCCACCCCCGGAGTCATCCCAATAATAAGTGGAATAAAAACCAAGAACATCATCGGCTGAATCATACTTTGAGCTTCTTTGAAAGAACGCGCATAAATCGACGCGGGGATCAAGAGTCCGGCAAAAAAAACCGTTAAAGGAAGCAGCATCAATAAGACCAAGACAATCGAATCTGGCGTCAAAATACTCAGCACAATATTGCGGAGAAAATCTGGAATCCCCAGCCCCAATTGCAAAGCCAAATACATTCCAACAATGGTCAATACTCCAGAACAAAGACCTCCTAGAACAACTACCGCCATTTTTCCCAACAGTATTTGTAAACGATCTGCGGGAATGGTAAGGAGGGTCTCTATTGTTCCTCGTTCTTTTTCTCCAGTAAACAAATCAATCGCTGGATACATCGCCCCGATCAGACAAAAGAGAACAAAAATATAAGGCAAAAATCCGCCGATCATTTTCCCTAAAGACTCCGAACGGGTATAGACATCTTTGCGAATAGTTTTGGTGGGTTGAATGGTCGCAGTAGTTGCTCCTAAGACTTCCAATCGTTGAGCTAAAATATTTTTATGGTAGGCCTGAATGGTTTTATCTAAAGCGGTATACAAAAGAGAATCGCTGGTTGAATTATAGTAGATGGTCAATTCTCCCGTTTTCCCTGTAGCGATTTTTTCATCAAAAGAAGGAGCAATTTCTAAAGCCAAATCCAAAGCATCTGCTCTGATCATTTCGCGAAGCTCTGCTCTATCTTCGACAGCAATGATTTGGACATCTCGGCGACGCTGAATGGTTTGAAGCAGGGCAGCACCATTGTCATGATCCGTGATCGCAATGCGAATAATTTTATTCATGGCCTCCTCGTGTTGGGAAGATTGTACGGCACCCATTACAGTAAAAATCATCGGCAGGAGCAAGAGCGGGACGATCATCATAATGAAGAGGGTTCGACGATCGCGCAGGGTATCCAGCATTTCCTTTTTGAAAATGGTAAGAATCGTTTTCATCTTGTAAAATACGATTTAAATGCTTAGTCCTTTAATTTGGTGTTGTCTGAGCGAGGCTAAGATCGGCACTGTCTTTGAATTTTCACTTCACGATGGGCATGGGCTACTTCAAAGCTTACTCCGCACATGCAAAGATCATTTTTGAAAATAACAGAGAAAATACCGATATTATCTCCAAGTACTCCGGTAGAAGTCTAAACATAACTTTTGAAATTTCGTCAATCCAAATTTATACTTTTCTACTTGGTTCTTAGTCAGCCCAAAAGTGAATAAATTTCAACAAAAAATAACCGATTATGAATTTAAAAAAAATGCTAATATTTCCTATTCTTTTGGCCATTTGTGCGACTTGTACATCTCAAGTCATCAATAATCCATTTGAATTACAAAGTGGGGCAAATATCTATTTTTCCTTAGATGATAATAATTGGATAGATGAAACGATCTATAATTATGATTTTAAGCCAAACGAAGGCATGCAAGCAATAGCAAGTGCCAATGGTTCGGGTAATGTTTTTCAAGAGATTGGACTACAAAAAGATTTAGGGGGGATGATCGAAGATAAATCGTATGAGGTTTCTTTTTATATCGGAAAATATATTCCAGGGTTAAAGGGAATTGAATTCGATCATTTTACCGAATTAATAATTGGAGGGGAAGATGGCGTAATGACTTGGGATACCGTTCCAACACCAACTATTGATGGAGAATGGGTAAAATGGTCAGGGGTATATACTCCTGCGATTTCTGATCTAGGAAAGCCTTTTATTTTCAAGGCCATATTCAATTTAGAACCTCAACATGAGATTGCCATAGACGGTCCAATTATAGTTGACTCCATAGGTATCCTAGCAAATACCTTGGAAGCTAATATGGAAAAACAGGAAACGAATGTTTATCCAAATCCATTTACGGATCAAGTCAACATTGCCATAAATGTAAAGAAACGATCGCTCGTAAAGATCACGGTCTATAACTTTATGGGACAGGCCATTAAAACAATTCATAGCGATTACCTTCCTGCTAGTCCGCATAATTTCACTTGGAATGGGACCAATGACTTGGGAATTAAAGTGCCAGGTGGACTTTATTCGATAGCCTATAAAATAGATCAAAAAATATTTTTTGATCAAATATTTTTTAACAGATTGAACTGACTTAGAACATGTTTTAAATAATTACAAAAATGGACGAGAGGAATCTGCTAACAGAAATATTTTCAAACTCGAAGCTTTCCATATCAGAAAAGGAAAAGATAGTCGGGTCTTTCACTAAAGTAGTTTTTAAAAAGAATGATTTTCTCTTTCAGGAAGGAAAAATCCTCCATCATTATTACTTTCTAGAAGAAGGATTTGTACGTTCCTTTACCCATAATTCTGACTTTGATGAGGTAACTACTAATTTCTATTCTAAAACTGAAATTATTATAGACTGGACCTCCTTTATGCTAAGAGCGCCGACTCAGGAAAACTTTCAGGCAAACACAGATTGTGTATGTTGGAAATTAAACCATAGTGACTTTCAGTATTTCTTTAATTCTATAAAAGGATTTAGAGAATCTGGAAGGACTCGATTTGCGCTTAGTTATTTAAAGCTAAAACAAACTCACCTATCTTCCGTTTCCCTCACCGCAAAAGAAAGGTATCTGAAACTACTAGAAGAACGACCGGATATTGCAAGGAACTATTCCTTAAAGCATATTGCAAGTTATCTTGGAATTACCGACACTTCTCTAAGCAGGATTAGAAAAGAAATATGATACAAATTCCATTTCTTGTCATTTGCCAAGTTTTTTGATTAGAAAATTATACATCTTTGTAATAGCAAAGGTGGATATATTTTATAATCAAAAAACAAATCCGAACTATGAATAAAATAGTAGTCATTATTGGTCTCTTATCTTTTATGTGCTTTGGAAATATTCAAGGTCAAACAAGCGAAACCAAATCAGCAAAGGGTTCTTCGAATACAGGTAAGGTTGAAGTCTTAAACGTTGGCACATTTCACATGGGGAGTACGTCTGATGCAAACACTATTGAGTTCGATATCAATAACAAAGACAACCAAGATAGCGCACACAAAATAGCAGAGAGGATTGCCCAATTCAAGCCTAGCATAATCTGTGTAGAAGTGACCAAGGAAAAAGAGGAGGAAATGAATAAGGCCTATCAGCAATATCTCCTTGACCCCAGTAAAGCGTCAATATACGGTGGAGAGATTGGCTTAATAGCATTTGAAGTTGCTCGACTTTGTAATGTTTCTCAATTAGTAGGAATTGATTATGAGATGAGTTATAATTATAACATAGGTTCAGAAATCACCAATTCTATTGACTCTTCTACGATCAAAAAATTCTATGCCAATCCATTCGCTTCCATACCTGAATTTTATGTCGACCCGAATAGTCTTTCCTTGCTAGAAAAATTACAAATAAATAATGCTCCCAAATATCTGGATTTCTTGATGTTGGTGAACGCAGATTTATTAGCCTTTATAGGTACCGAAGGTGCTTATGAGGGGGCCGACGAAGCAGCAAAGTATTATCAAAGAAATTTGAGAATCTATTCCAATCTCAACCGGATTCCAACGACTAAAGACGATCGTATTTTCATTCTTTCTGGCGGTAGTCATGCCGCCTTTTTAAGGGATTTTATGAAAAGGGGGCCTAAATATGAAATGGTAGATCCACTCGATTATTTAAAGTAAAAAGAATCTAAGATTGTAGTTGTTTTGACTTTCTGTCTATAAATCAGATTTATTATTTGGTGTCTAGATTGGAGTTGAACATTGTCGACTTAGCAATTTTCTCTTGAGCGAAGCTAGGGGCTATCTGAAAGGTGAATGTGATCAACTTAGGCTAGTGACAAGAGCGGTAAAATGAATATTGAATATCCAGTCATGGAATTTTGAATATTCAATTTGACTAAACAATCGTAAATGTATTTCTTAAGGTGATGACATTCATCTGAAAGGTAGCCCCTAGCTTTTCTTGCCCCTAGAAATATTAAGATTTTCCCTCCAGACCTATTAACATCCCACAAGTCTAAAAGCCTAAAAAATTTTAATTGGAAGTCTTCCATAAAAAAACAAGCTGCTCGTTACGACTTAAAAGTCGTAGACGAATCGACGTTGAGGTCTCCGACCTCGAATCCTAAGTACATTGTAAAATAATTAACTTTCAATTTTGATGGTCTCTTTTTCGATTTAGACTTCGTTATTTTTTTCGACCAGCCAACAAGGATGCGCTTAAAAAATGTCTTGCTAAATCTAAAAATAGCCTCGATCAAAATGCAAAAGAATTTAATTTACAATGTACTAAGTATTCTATCAATTCTACTCAACAAGGAGTGGTGTCGGTCAGGAGACTACCCTTAGGTCCGCGCATTACCGAAGGTAATAGCGAACAATCGTGTTTATATTTTAATTATTATATTGTATTTTTTTAGGAGGACGAAGAGGTAGAATATCGATAGACTTCCGGATAGCTAATATTTTTTAGTGCGCTCCAAGCTTTACATTCAGCTCCTGAGGAGAGCGCCAAATGGCATTTAAGTCCCCCCTCTACTCCATTTTCACCTTAAAGACAAACTCAAAAAATGAGGTCTTCGAAAAAAGGATTAATTATCTTTATCCATTGTCTCTTTAGCATTTGTGCTTTTGCACAATCACAAGCCTCCTTTGACCAACTCATTGAAGAAACGAATAAGTTG
>CAYQRA010000041.1:0-17992 GCA_964419315.1 uncultured Saprospiraceae bacterium
CATTAAATGAGGGAACCGCTATAGCGGACGGGCAGCCAGCTTGTCAATGACTTGTCAAGAAATCATCGAGGGCTTTTTTAAACAACTTCTACAAAAAAATACACAATTTCATTCATTCATGTGCCTTAAGCGTCCTATTTTTGTACCATGAAGAATCTACTCTTTTTCCCCCTAGTGCTTTTACTTTTGCTAAGTAGCTGTAATAATACCGTGAAGAAAAGCAATGATCAGCCGGAATCTTATGGCAATACGACTGAGCGCCCCATTAAGAAAAATAAACCCAAAAACATCATCTTGATGATCGGAGATGGAATGGGACTCGGACAAATTACCGCAGGAATGTACTCCAATGGCAATCGATTGGAGTTAGAACGTTTTCCGGTGATCGGCTTACATAAGTCTCATGCATCGAATAGCCTTGTGACTGATTCGGCTGCTGGAGCGACTGCCTTTGCCTCCGGCGTAAAAACCTATAATGGCGCCATTGGTGTAACACCAGATACTTTGCCTTGTGTTACTATTTTGGAAATGGCAGAGGATAAAGGTTTGGCTACCGGCTTGGTGGCTAGTTCCTCCATCGTACATGCGACTCCAGCCTCTTTTATTGCTCATCAAAAGCAAAGAAAAATGTACGAAGAAATTGCGGCAGATTTTGTGAAGACAGATGTAGACTTCTTTATTGGTGGTGGTAAAAAACATTTTGATCGACGAAGTATTGATGAACGCAATATTTATAAGGAGTTGCAAGAAAAAGGGTACTTAGTATCTGATTATTTTCAACAAGAACTCCATACTGCTATTCCAAATCCAAGTATGAATTACGCCTATTTTACGGCAGACCTCGAACCACTTCCAAAATCACAAGGCAGAGATTATTTGCCCCTTGCCACTCGGATGGCGATCAAGTTTTTGGACGAACAAAAAGAAGATGGTTTTTTTCTAATGGTAGAATCTTCGCAAATTGATTGGGGAGGACATGCCAATGACGCGAATTATATCATTTCAGAAATGAAAGAATTTGATGGGATTTTGGGAGAAGTATTGGACTTCGCAGAACAAGACGGAGAGACTTTAGTCATTACCACCGCGGATCATGAAACAGGTGGCTTTTCGATCATCAAACCCTCTAGAATGGATAGCCTAGCGACTAAATTTACCACCGATTATCACACTGCTTCTATGATTCCTGTTTTTGCCTACGGTCCAGGTTCAGAAGCTTTTGCTGGGATTTATGAGAACACGGCGATTTTTGAGAAGATGAAAAAAGCTTTATTGGAGTAGGAGAGAAAGCGGTTTGGGGTTTACGGTCTGCGGTGTACGGTTTTCGAAAACTCTATACCGCAGACCGTACACCCCAAACCCCACACCGTATCCTCCTAAAGATGCTTCTCCGCATGGTAAGAAGACCGAACTAGCGGCCCACTTTCTACGAAATCAAAACCCTTCGTCATTCCTACTTCTTTGTATTCCGCAAATTTATCGGGATGAACAAAGCTCGCGACTTCTAGGTGCATATTGGTTGGTTGAAGATATTGGCCGATAGTGAGTACATCACATCCGTGGGCGACCAAATCATCCATGATTTTAAATACCTCTTCATCTGTTTCTCCCAAGCCTACCATGATCCCCGACTTCGTCCTTTTACCATAATCCTTGGTACGTTGGATCTGATCGAGACTCCGTTGGTATTTGGCCTGTGGCCTTACCTTGCGGTAAAGTCGTTCTACCGTTTCCATATTATGAGAAACCACTTCTTGCCCTGCACTGATCATACGATCCAGCGCATCCCAAGTGGCACGTACATCAGGGATGAGGGTTTCTATAGTGGTTTGTGGTGATAATTCTTTGGTGAGCGCTACGGTCTGATACCAGATTTCTGCTCCCCGATCTTTGCGCTCATCGCGATTAACAGAAGTGATTACGGCATGCTTAACTTCCATGAGTTTTATGGCTTCTGCCACTCTTCTTGGCTCGTCTTCATCATATTCACCGGGGCGACCCGTTTTGACCGCACAGAAAGAACAGGAGCGCGTACAAGTATTGCCAAGGATCATAAAAGTAGCCGTTCCGGCTCCCCAGCATTCTCCCATATTGGGGCAATTTCCACTTTGGCAAATGGTATGCAGATCATATTGATCTACTAATTTGCGAACTCTTTTGAAGTTTTCTCCGGTAGGGAGTTTTACACGCAGCCAATCTGGCTTACGCTTGCGCGGTTCTTTTTTATCTACTATTGGTAATTCAATCATGACTATCTCTTTACAATAAAACACTTCGCTAAATCAAAAGGTTTAGCACAGCTATTAAATAGGAAGCAGTGAAATATACTTGTTTCTGGGAAGAAAAATTCGTTTAACGACGCTTTCCGAATTGTAAAGTTAGGTAAAGATTGACAAAATAAGGTGGGTTTTCAACATTTTCCAAAGGAACCATGATCGGAACAGCACCAAAGAAAATATCAGCCATCACGCCCGCTTCGAAGGCTTTTACGTATTCATCGAAAGCTCCCCAGGCGAAGTGCATCGCTGCTTTAGCCTGAATTCCGGGGCGGAGATTAATTTCTTTGAGTCCTTTGGTAAAGCCCGCACTACCAGAGATCATTTTGCGATTCAAAAAGTCATCTTGATTTTCGGGGCTATATTTCATCGTGAAAGTAACGTCATCAGATCTTGTGCTAGGATCGTTTTCATATTTTATATCAAGGTAATAGGGCTTTAAAAAACCTAAAACAGGTCCTGCTTCATAACTTACGCCGACTGCCAAGCCTTTCTTTTTGGCTTTTTCTGAAAAATATCTTTTTTCGCCAATACCAGCACGGATAACCATCAACTTATTTTGTTTGCCAAAAGTATAAGGTTTGGAATCGGCAATGCCATTGAAATTGAGTTCTAAAGTATTGCGGTATTCTTTGCTGTGTTTGAGTTCTCCAATTTCAATTTGATAATATCGAGTACGGTCATAAGATTTGATGGTACCCAAGTTGAGGGCAAAAGCATAGCCATTGGTGTGCAATCTTATATCAAAAGCAGTTTCTTTGTCAAAGATCAAACCTTTATTGGAAGCAGTATTGTCTTGACGAGGCTGGAAGGTACCTTGAGCCATGAGAGTGCTGAGGAAAGCTATAGACGCGATTAGTATGCTAAATGTTTTTTTCTTCATTATCCTATTAATTATATCTAGGCAGAAAAAACCTAAAGTAATATTGAAAAAGTAAGTCCGGGGTTTTTATCTAAATTAAATACCTAACAAATTAATATTGAAGTAGTTTTAAGTTAAATAGAAAACCTGTTTGATTGGCCAGACGGGAATAAAAAAGAAACCGACGAAGAAGGTTTACGAAAGTATTTTATTTTTTAACAGCGTAAATGAGGTACCAAATAAGTGCATCAAGCTATCAAAGATGACCAAGGGAGTTATCAATATAAGGATTTAAACGAAGAAAAGATAGTTTTGATACGTCGAGTAGGGCAATTTATGAGTAGGAAAAGCGAAGTTGGTTGGAAAACGACAGATTTGCATCGGAGGAAGAAAAAATAAAGGGCTCCTCAAGATCTTAATCAACTTGTGAATAATTCAATTGGCAAAGGATATAGAAGCCATTTTTTTTGGTTCTTTGCTCCACTCGAATGATTCCTCCCTCTAGTTCGATGAGTTTTTTGACCAAAGAAAGGCGAAAGATTAACTCAGTGGCATCGCTTGGCGTATTATCCACCGAATTGAG
The DNA here is from genome assembly GCA_964419315.1 of uncultured Saprospiraceae bacterium. Classification (GTDB taxonomy): domain Bacteria; phylum Bacteroidota; class Bacteroidia; order Chitinophagales; family Saprospiraceae; genus CALLVY01. The sequence continues at coordinate 3,722 of CAYQRA010000041.1, forward strand.
TGCATGATCAGCAGATTGTTCTAGAATGCCAAAATTAATTTTCCAATTATTCTGTTCCAATTTTACCGCGTCAACAGAAAGTTGAAGGCCAGCAAGGACATTGAATTTTTGAGCATTCAATAATAGCTGATAGAGAATTTGTTGTAAGTGTTTGGGGTTTCCCAATACTTGGGGGGGCAAATTATCGGCGATATTTACATGGAGTTGAAAGCTTTGCTCGGAAATGGAGCTTAGGAAATTCTGCGTAGTATCTTGAATCACCTGAGGAAGGTTAAAAGTCGTGATCTCAGAAAATTGATTTTTCCCATCAATGGCAGATACGATTTCAAATTCAGTTAATACATCTTGTAGGTGGCGCACTGCCGAGCGCAGAGCAGAAATATAATCTTTATTGGGCCCTTTGGAAATATTGGATAGAATAAAAGATAATCCATCGAGGGCATTGACCGGAGATTGAAGCGCCATTCTGACTTTGTCGTAATAATCTTTTCGAACTTCATCCCAGTTCTGAAGCGCCATGTTTTTTTGGGTAAGCAAATCTTTTTGGTGGTGGAGATTGCGATTGCGAGTCTCCAATATTTCTCGATGGATTTCCAACTCATTGCGTTTCTGCTGGTATTGTTTGAAATCTTCGTACAGATCGGTATAATCGAAAATACTCCAGAGGATGTATTCCTTTCCATCTAGTAAGACCCTAGAAAAAGTAAAATCATAGACTCCCGGCAGTTGCTCCAGTGGAGATTCGATTTTGGCGTATTTCAATTCCTCGCCATTGACCTTGAGGTCCAACAGAAGATCATAAATACTCTCCAGAAAAGGGAAGTCGTAGAGAAAAGGGTGAGGACGAGCTTTGATGTCGGTCGTAGAAAAGATAGAATCACAACTTTCAACGATAGAGCCCGTGTCATTCAAGATGACAAGCTGACTAAACTGAGAAAGTTTTTGTGTTTTGTATTTTTCTAACTTCTGCATAAATTCTTATACCACTATAAATTTGATCCCCGCAAGGAGATCATTGCTAACATTTCCTAATCAATTAGTTCTTTTCCTAGTGCATGAAATAAATTATTAACATTATCACCAGTCTTTGCACTCGTTATCGTATCGATAGGGAGCGGAACTTCCCCTTTTATTCTTTCAATATCTTCGGCAGAAACCAAGTCTGATTTATTACCCACGACCTTGATGATGCCGCCTTGGATAATTCCTTTTAGGTAGTCAAGATCTTTATCTAGGTTTTTATAGGTGGAAGGACGCGTAAGATCACAAACATAGATGATACCACTAGCTCCTAAAAAATAGGAAGTAGGTACTTTGTCTTGTGCCACTTCTCCAGCTATATCCCATAATAACATAGACAATTCTCTACCGTCAATTTCAATGGTTTTTTTGTTGACCTTTACCCCAATTGTTGTGAGGTATCGATCACTAAACTTTGAGTAAATAAACTGGTTGAAAAGAGAAGTTTTACCAACTCCAAAACTACCAGTAAGGATTACTTTTTTACTTATCATTAGTAATTGTGCTTTAAAAAAAACGATGAACAGTCAATCGTTAAATATGGTTTAATACCCATGCCTATATTAAATGAAAGTTGGCTTAGGTTTTGGGAATTACTTAAGTCAGTAATTGAATTTCTTTTCCAATAAAATATATTTCTAATTGCTCAGAGATATGTTTGAAAGATTCCTCTGAGGAAGAGAATATGGTATTGTTTATTTCTTTATCAGCAAAGGCTAAAAGTTGATCCGTTAGATTACTTTTCTCTGTTGTTGATATTGCTCCACTCATAGCTACTGCCATGTAGTAATTTGGGAAATTTTGTAAGAAAATTTTATGGGTATCATATTCAATCATTCCAAGATTTTGCTGGCCTCCATCAAAAGCATCTTCTACGAAAGCTTTAATAGCGGTAAGCATCCCTGCAACGACATCCTGATCGATGGTCGATACTGCGGAGGCACTCCCCATCAATAGTCCAGAATCTCTCTGGATAACGAAGACCTCTGCGATAATGGGCTTGCTGAGATTACTGACCATTACATCACTAGGATTGACGCCGAAAAGGCGGGCTTTAATATTGCCCAAAATTCCCTTTGTAGAAAAAGTATTCTTGATTTGTTGATCAATACGCTCTCTTAATAATTGAAATTGGAGCGCAATGTATTTTTTGATCATTTGACCAAAAACAGGATAAATGGTATTGAGAATTTCTTCCGAAGAATCCTTTATTTTTTGATCGATGATTCGATCTACCACTTGCTTATAGTGATCTGGAAATTCTGCCTTTAGTTTTTGAATGTGATCCTCAATAATAGGATCCACTTTTTCTGACAAATTCTTCTTTGTCTCTACAATGGTTTGTAGTTTTTCTACCTTCTGACGTTCCTCCTTTAAAAGGATCGACCGAAGTTTCTCCATCAACAATTCCTCATCGGATTGGGTCTTGTTGTTTTGTTCCGTCATAATTGGATTCGTCATAAGTGGTTAAGGCTCTAAATCGAATTTATTCTTCCATCAATTTTTTGCCCATATCCATAAGCATTTTCCCAATCTTAGATTTATCTTTTTGACTGGTTTGAAGCATTTTGTTTTCTAGTTGATCCAATCTTTTGGAAAGTGCTTTGTCTAAGCTATTAAGCTGACTGTTTAGATTTTTTTCCAAGGTGTTGGACTGACTAGTGGCCTCATTTTGTGCATGGTCAATTTGAGTTTCCAATGCTTCGTTCATGGCGGCAATCCGATCTTCCAGTTCTTTGAAACGTCTATCATATTCAGACATTTCTTGTCCCATCAGGATATTTCTAATCGTAGAAATTTCTCCTAAGCTCATGGTGCCACTTTTTTTGGTATCCGTTCCGTTATCAGCCATAGCGAGTTATGTTAGTATTATTGAAGTTAAATAAACCAAGCCTGTATCGACTCAACCTTAGATTTTCCAAGGATATTTAAAAGCGGTGTAGCTCTTTTTAGCGATAGAAATTATCAAATAACTTCATTTTGAAAAAATGAATTGGAATGTTTTCTTTGTTTATTTGATAACTTGGGTTGAAAATGCATTAATTAAAGCAATTTAACCCAAAATATCTAAAATTTCATAGAATCTTATAAAAAATAGATAATGTGTAAGTTACCTATAAATGAAGCACCTAGCTAAATACTTGGATGTTTCGCAGCAGTTTCGATTTATATGACTCTAAGTATATATTCTTCTTTTACTTCTCCTCGCTTGACGTATATTCTGGACTTTATATGTGGAGAATTTCTCCATTGTGAGTACCAGCTATTTACTTCTATCGAAAAGTATCAAGCAGCAAGTGCGCCTTTTCTGAATTATAGTCAAGCGCGTATTCTACCCCAAGAATGCTTTATCCCTTCCTGTGGTTTATTGAAGGAAAGAAAAATTTCCGCTCCAGTTATTCAAATTTTTCAGCACGATGGCCTAGTCGCTTTTTTTCGCACCGCAGCTCCGGAAGCAGACTTTCCTTTTGATCTATTGGCTCTGCAGTTTTTTTTAATCAGCCGACTAGAAGAATACCTGCCATTTAAGCCAGATGCTCATCAGCGCTTTGGTGCTCCAGAAAGTCTAGCCTTTAAAAATAAATTCTTAGATCTTCCGCTAGTAGATCTTTGGGCTATCAAACTGGCCAATCAGTTAAAAGGTAGATTCCCGAAACTATTACTCCCCAATAGGGAATTCCATTTTCTGCCTACCTATGATATTGATATGGCTTGGTCTTACCTTCATAAGAGTCATTATCGTTTTTGGGGAGGATTCTTGAAAGATTTGCTCAGTGGCAATCTAGCTTTACTAATGGAAAGGATTCGGGTAAAGTCGGGCTTGCAAAACGATCCTTATTTTACCTTTAGTTATATGGATAAATTGCACCAAAGGTTTCAAATTCAACCCTGTTATTTTTGGCTGGTCGGAGATCGTGGAACTTATGATAAGAACATTTCAACAAGAAATGTACACTTTCAAGAATTGCTCAAAAAGCAAAGCAGCAGCTATGAGTTTGGTATTCACCCATCTTATCAATCCAATGAAAACAAGGAACTTGTACCGATAGAAAAGGAAAGATTGGAGAAAATTATAGGGAAACCGATCTTCCGAAGTCGACAACATTTTTTAAAATTGCGTTTTCCCACTACCTACCAATCCCTACTGGCCGCCAATATCAAGGAAGACTATACCATGGGTTATCCTGAACAAATAGGTTTTCGAGCAAGTACCGCTTGTCCTTTCTTTTGGTATGATTTGGAAAAAGAAGAACAAACAGAACTAAAAGTGATTCCTTTAGCCATAATGGATGTTAGCCTCCAACAATACATGGAATTATCACCAGATCAAGCCATCCAGAAAATAAAAGCCCTCTTGGCGATCACCCAAAAAGTAAAAGGTACTTTCTCTACTTTATGGCACAATAGTTCTTTTGTAGAGCGAGAAACTTGGGAAGGCTGGCGTAGAGTCTATGAGACGATGCTTGGGGAAGTGATTGCACAGAAGGGAGACTCCAAGGCGGATAATTCCTAAAATGAAAGCAGCTAATTTAAGGGAATCCGTTAAAGCCATAGATTTATGATCGACATTAGATGGTAGTCTTCTCTTTTCTTCTTAGATTTGGTAAAATCCTTTTGCGAATATGACTTTTAAATTGACCGACCACCATTCCGTTGCCAATCATTTTCTTGCTGAATTGCGGGATGTACATGTTCAAAAAGATCGAATGCGCTTTCGGCGCAACATGGAGCGAGTGGGAGAGGTTTTGGCCTACGAAATTTCCAAAACCCTAGCTTATCAATTGGATGAGGTGGAAACTCCACTGGGTATCGCTCAAGTCAACCGTTCTAAACAAAGAATCGTAATTGCTAGTATTTTACGGGGTGGCTTGCCTTTTGATCAAGGGGTACTCAAGATCTTTGATCAGGCAGACAATGCTTTTGTTTCGGCGTATCGCCAACACCACAAGGATGGCACCTTTGAGATCAATGTTCAATATGTTTCCTGTCCTAATCTGGACGATTGTGTGCTGATTTTGGTCGATCCAATGATGGCTTCTGGTGCGTCGATGGATTTGGGAATCAAGACTTTGCTAGAAAATGGAACGCCCGCACAAGTCCACGTCGTCACTGCTATCGCTTCCACCTACGGATTGGAATATATCCGTCGACTTCACCCGAAGATCAATATTTGGATGGGAGACCAAGATGATGAATTGACGGCTAAATCTTATATCGTTCCAGGACTTGGAGATGCTGGTGATCTTGCTTTCGGGAGCAAACTCCAAGAATAAGCTCCGTGTTTTTGACCTCCTGAGAAGCACTTTTCCTAGATATCAATTTTTTTATTTAGATTTGCCCTCTTTGCAAACCATTGCTATTTAGAGACAGTTTTATGAATTTCAACATACTATGCTATTGATGTCTTTAACGCCAGGACTGATACTAGGGATTATTGCCGTATATTTTTTAGTGCTCATGGGAGTTTCCTATTTGACTGGAAAAGATGCGGATAATGCTAGTTTTTTTATGGCCAACCGCCAATCCCCTTGGTATTTGGTAGCTTTTGGTATGATCGGCGCTTCTCTTTCTGGCGTTACCTTTATTTCTGTTCCAGGTTGGGTAGGGACCAGCCAATTTTCTTATATGCAGATGGTGTTGGGTTATTTGGTGGGCTATTTGGTCATCGCTACGGTACTCATGCCGATGTATTATCGTTTGCAACTCACCTCTATTTATTCTTATCTCGAAGATAGATTTGGGGTAGCGACCTATAAGACTGGAGCTGGTTTTTTTCTATTGTCGCGGACGATAGGAGCGTCCTTTCGACTGTATTTGGTGGCTATCGTATTACAACAGTTTGTAATGCAGTATTTTGGAATTCCTTTTGGGTTGACCGTGATGATTACTATTCTGTTGATCTGGATTTATACTTTTCGAGGAGGCATCAATACGATTGTTTGGACCGATACGCTGCAAACCTTATGTATGCTTACTGCGGTTATTCTGACGATTGTTTTTATTGGTCAAAAATTAGAATTCTCTTTTTCAGACCTGGTTTCTAATGTACAAGGAAGTGATTATTCCCAAATTTTCTTTTTTGATGGAGGGTGGATGGATTCCAAGAATTTCTTCAAACAATTTATTGCAGGGGCATCCATTGCAGTGGTCATGACTGGTTTGGATCAGGATATGATGCAAAAAAATCTGACTTGTAGAAGCATTGGTGATGCACAGAAAAATATGTTTTGGTTTAGTATTGTACTCGTGTTTGCCAATTTACTTTTTCTCGTTTTAGGTGCGCTGTTGTACATCTATGCGGGAGAGGTGGGAATAGAAATACCCACACAAACGGATTTGCTTTATCCAACGATTGCACTCAATCACTTGAATCCTATAGTCGGAGTGGTTTTTATTTTGGGTTTGATTGCGGCGGCTTATTCAAGTGCAGATTCTGCCTTAACGGCATTGACTACTTCTTTTTGCGTTGATTTTCTCGGTTTTGAAAAAGAAGAAACCAATTTGGAAAATGCAAAAAGCACGCGGATAAAAGTGCATATTGGATTTTCGATCTTGCTGTTTTTTGTGATCATGCTTTTTTGGATGATCAACGATGATGCAGTAATTAAACAAATTTTTACAGTGGCTGGATACACTTACGGACCTCTACTTGGGATGTTTGCTTTTGGAATGCTCGTAAAGAAAAGACAAATTTTGGATCAATATGCCCCTTACATTTGTATCGCTGCTCCCATCCTTACTTTTATTCTCAATCGCTATTCTGAAACGCTTTTCTTCGGCTATAAATTTGGCTTCGAATTGCTCTTGCTGAATGGAGCCCTTACCTTTCTTGGACTCTTCGCAATTTCCTATTATACTTTGGAAGATGAGGGGAGTGGGAGTCTACAGAATTAGTCCTTTTATTTTTTCTTAGTACTCCTTTAAGGACTCAAAACTTATTCCTTTATTTTATCTTTTGGGGGTACCCAAAAAAGTAAGGTGCAACCTTCACTCTTGAAAATTGCACCTCTTTAAATCTCTAAACAGTAATTGGGAAAGTTAAAATGTTTTAACTTAACTATGCTACAATGATATTCAATTCCCCGTAATTCCTCACTGCCATTGAACCAACGGTACATCTAAAGGGGTGAAAGGACTTATTGATTTAGGATAAGCTATTGGTTGGAGCTTCCAAAAAACAAAAAATCACTTAGAAGAATTTACCTTCTAAGTGATTTTTTTAAACGACTACTTGAATTAGTTTACGTAGTTAAATTGTTTTTATTTTCCTAATTGCTCTAAAAGTATTTTTTAGCATCATTTACTTCTCCGACAACTGGTATTTTTAAGCCCCGTTTTCCAAAGACCATATTGAGTCCAAATCGGAAATTGGTGCCCCGACTACTAGCCGGACGTAAAGCAGCGAGTACATTATCACTCACCCCAAATAATTGAACTGGTCCTAGTTTGAGTTGGAAGTTGAGCCCGACATTGGAATAGGATCGATTATAGATAGAGTAAGTCGCTCCTAGGTGAAATATCCTTCGGAGTACCAAGGTTCCATTTAAAGAAACAGCTTTAAAAGTTTTTCCTTTTTGATTTTCCAAATAAAGCAATGCGCCAGCTCTAAAAATAGGAGCCACTTGATAGGTTCCACTCAAATAAATTCTAGAAGGAAGAAAAGTCGTAAAGGCTTCTTCGCTCTTTACAAAATTGAAAGTATTGAGGATACTATCTTCACTAATCGAAACATCGATTTGATCATCCTTGATAAAGTCATCAATTTTTAAACCATCAAATTCAAAACTCCCTTGACTTTTTAGATTGATTGGGTTTTCTTTCCATTTGATAAATCCTAGATCAATAATACTGGCCGCTACGGTCAATTTATCAGTGACTTTAAATTGTGCCCCAATATCAAATCCCCAACCTCTATTGATTTTTAGAAAATCTGAAACACCATATTGGTCGAAGTCAAAATTAGGATCAAGATCAGTGCTGTCGACATTTAGGGCGACGACTCCAGCAGCGTTGATCTGATAATCACTGGTCAAGCTCAATTGATAAAATTCTTCATCGGTGGAGATCGAAATCCCTGCATTTTCAGTAGAGATCGTACCCATGCCATTGAGCATTTTAATTCTACCTCCAACATGCAATTTGGCCAGTCGCATATTAAATCCAAGACCAATTTCATTATAAGCTAGAAAATTAACAGAAGGAGCAATATTGATCTCTTGGCCAATAAAAGGAGCATTGCCTTGCAAGGCAAATTCGACCAAAGTCTTAGGATAATTAAAGATGCCATTGACTTTTATTCCGTGGTGTAGCGAAAATTGCATATTGGCTATGCTGATCGCGAGATTAAAAGTCTCTGCATTGGCCTGAAGATTAAGATGGTTTTGATCTTCCAAATTGGCGAGCAATTGCTGGGAGTTAAGGACGGTCAGTCCTTGATCATTGATGGTCGTCAGGTCATTGAACGATAAAGCAGAATGGGCAAAGCCTGTATAGACATTTGGAAAAGAAAAAATAATTTTTTGATCTGGTGCTTTGGCAGGATTGGTGTGATTAACTTGCCACACATTGTCCATAAAATGAAGTCCCAATTGTTGTGCCTGAACGGTGGATAGACCAAAGGCAAAAAGACAAAAGAGGGGAGTGAATATATTTTTAAACATGATATTTTTCATTTTGGGTGTTTTCGGGAATGCGAAAGTATCGCAAATACTAATTTGATTCTTGAGCTTCTATTCTGGAATTATTGAACCAAAGTAGCACGAAGCCCCATCTTCAAATTTAGGCCTTGATCTTTATTGATGATTACATTCGTTGCTCCATTATCTATGGTAGAAAAATTGGAGCGTACTTTTATCATTTTACTCTGTCGCAAATTCGCCAAACGCGAGGGTGTCAAATCAATAAAAGAAGTCATCGACGGAGTATTAGCGGCGACTAAAGTCTCTGTTTGATCAAAAAGAGAATCGACGGTGATCCCACCCGAGTTGAGTAGGTAAACCTGAAGATCTATGTCGATAGGAATATCATTGGCGGTAATTATTTTCAATTCTGCCTCTTTTAAAATATCTCCTTCTTCCATCCCTAAATCAACCTCCACTGTATTTTCGGTAGAAAAGCCCTTGGCTGTCCCTTCGATCGGCAATTCAAAACTAAGTCCTACATTCACTTCGCTTTCTTGAAGTACAAAGCCAGGAGTTAAGCCCGTTCCGGGCGCGACATTTAAATCCAAAGAATACCATATTTTTTTAGGTTGCGCATTGAAGATCATGTCAATATTAGAATTGGTACGATCAAGCATATAATTGCGAATGACTGTTTCTCCTTGTTGGTTGAGTCCTGGCGCATCCACCAAGAATCCATCATTCATTAAATTTCCCTCTAATTGAATGATCTGATTATCAATCGTCAAAATAGTGATCTGTTCAAAGCTTACAAATACAGGTACCCCAAAAGAATTACTTACGCTAACGCTTAAGCGAGGATTAGAGAAAAATAATTCTCCCTCCACTTGATTATTGTATAGGTCAATATCAATGGTATCTGTTTCGATGGTAAAATCCTGTTGCGTCCAATCCCCAATAATATTATCAAAAGCCCATTGATTGGCCGTTCCCAAAATACCATCTACATTTCTACTTTGGTTATTGTCATTTAATGCAACATACTCGATCTCTAGATTTCCATTATCGGTCGCCATGACATAATCGGCTAAATCTATCGCGGCAATACTTGCTTGTACGGGTAGACTTCCTTGGTAATCTAAGCGCGTTGTTACTTCCAGTGCTTGTCCATTTTTGGTGAGACCAGGGAAAGTAATCGTGAGGTCTAAGTCTTCCGGAACGCTAGAGTTGATGTCAAAACTGATGTTTCCTGTTTTTAAGACTGCAGAAGTGATGGTCGGTCCACCGATGGAACCAATTGGAAAAGAATTTTGCTGATTGGGAATAGGAACCGGAAAAGTCTCGGGTAAAGTATTGATGGCCTGATCACCTCTCAAGATTCGAGTACTATCTTGGTAAGAGAGCGTAAAACTTCCATCGTTTTCGATAGTCAAGAAAGTAAGGTCAGATTCGCTTCTATCCAATAAGTCTTGAATGCTGAGAGAAGCATCAATGACCGGAACGGCATATTCTGCCTCAAATTCAATGCCCTTAATATTTTGAAATTCATCGAGTTGGCAAGCGGGAATAAATAATACTATAAGGAAAAATATTCCCAGCATAGCAATGGGGGTAGTTTTCATTCGATACGTCTTTTGAGATTGAAATAAATTATAATATAAAGCTTGAAAGCTAGAAAGTCCAGAACAGACAGGTTATGGCAGGTTATATATAGAAGTTATTTTACAAGAATCAGACCAGTCCACACTTATTTTACTGATCCATATTCCTGAAAAGCTGATTTTTCTTTTTAATGAATGGCGGAAGCCTTAATAATACCCTGAAATGTTCTGTACAAAAGGGGGAGAAGTTGGATTTTGACCAGTCTAGGTAATATTAAACCACTAGTGAGACTTGATGTTCGGCTATAGGAAACCATTGCCGGCAATGAAAAAAATTAGCTTTAGGGATTATTTTCCATAGAGAGTTCTTTAGTCTCCATCTGTTGTGGAATTTTGAATAGGGTCGGAGGAAGACAAGAAAAACAGTAAATTCTCGATACGAATAAAATGGACCATGCTGAACAAACTTAGTGATTGGTATTCCCATTCGTAAGATATTAGACATACCATTTGACTTAGACTTAGCAAAGTTCGAACAATTAGAATGAATATGCTTGCTTTATTCTTTATTTGCGATACATTGATTTTAAGAAGCAACTAATCTTAAAATTTAGAAGAATTACCTAAGTTTTAAAATTAATAAATATGAAAAACGAAAAACAAGGCTTTGCACTATTAATGTGCCTTCTTTTCCTTTCTTTCTCTTCTCTCTTGTATGGTCAAAAAAATGAGGAATACGTTTTTTCTCAAAACCAGCAAAGCATCAATTATAAAACCCTCACCTTGGGAGATCGCGTTTATAGTATTGGCTCTACAGCCGAATGTCCATTTCCGGTGTTGAACAGAAATACGGAGGAAACAGAGGATACTTGGTATGTGTCGAGTGGAATGTATTTTTCTGATCTGATGTTAATGACTGGGCAAGATTCTTTAATCCTTACCTGTGGATATTACCATGAATTGGGTGATATTGCTCCCTTTGAAAAAGGACCTCGGGTAGTGGCTTTTGATTTGGAGGGTACGGTAGTTTTTGATGTGCTCCTACCATTCGATGAAGATCATTTGGTGGATAGAGATATGGAACTGACGATCAATGGAAGTGGACAAATCGTGGTCGAAATGGGCGCGCGCTTGTATTGGCTGGCAGCCAATGGGGATTTTCAAAAGATGCAAGCTTATGCGGATGTAGAATTTGTTGATATTGATCCATGGAATGCAACTACGATGCTTGGACTAACCAAGGATAAATTGTACTGGCTCACCAACGAGGGCGACAAAATGGATTCTTTGACGATTAACCAAGAGGCTCAAGATTTATGGATTGGACATGGAAAAATCTATGTATTAAGTGCCAATGAGTTGGTCGTAATTAATTCGCCAAGTGATACGGAAATTTTCACCTTGTCTCCACAAGATATTTCAGCTAAAGGTCTAGCTGGAAATGAGGAATCTTTGATCGTCTGGGGAGAAGATCTTTTACAAGGGAATAGCAAAATTATTCAAATCGAAAAGGACAATTATGGGGTAATAGAAGAGGTTCTTTTTGATGAAGAACAAACGGAGGTGGTCGGCTTGGAAGTGGTCGGTGAAGAATTGATTTTAAGTGGTTTGACCCAGCAAGATTTTGAAGATTTCCATTTTGCTTATATCAAGAGAACGGAATTATTGAAAGCCCCCAGTTTTTATGAAGAAGCGCTTTCTTTTGATAATTTTAAACCCATTAATAAGCTGGATTTGGTAACTGAGCAATTTCAAGGCCCGGGTCCTGATAGCATAATTACGATTTATTATTACCGGGCTTTTCCTCTGGTTTTTGAATTGGAGGTCACTAATAATGGAACGGATACTTTACGTTCTTTTTCCTTCTATTCAAACAACCATAGTATTTTTGATTGCGTAGGTGGACGGATGTTCCGGTACTACGAAAATTTAGTCATCCCTCCGGGCGAAAGCTTTACGCTCTTAGATAGTACTAATCTGGTTTTTGCAGGAACCACTAAGCCGGAGGTGCCGCCATTGAATTTAGCCATTTTTTCCCCCAATGACCATTTTGAAAAAGACTTTTCTGACAATCAACAAATGTTTGATTTTCCTGTTGGGCTAAATCCTCCTTTGCCTTTGGTAGATCGTTTCTTTGAGCTCAACCCCAATCCAGCGCAAGATTTTGCCCAACTGGTTTTTCATGGAAATGAAAAAATAAAAGATGCTCAAATTACTTTATTTGACCTGCAAGGAAAAAGGCTATTTGCTCAGTCCACTGATTTGGTAAGAGGAGAAAGTCTGAACTTCAATACCCAAGATTTACCCGCAGGACTCTATTTTCTAAACATCCTTAGCTCCGACCAATTGATCAGCAAAAAACTGATCATCCAAAGATAAAGAATTCAAATTCCTAATAAAGCTATGAATTCACTGGTGCTCAATATCCAAAAGGTATTGGGCACTTTATTTTCTAAGAGAAAAAAGATATAGGTATCAATAAGCTTAAAAGCCGGACACAGACTTTATGCAAAGATTTCCTTATCTCCAGTCCTTTAAGCTTTCAAGGATATTTTTAAAAGCGATTATCTTACCTCAATTTGCTAAACCATATATTAGGCAAAAAGCCTATATTGTGGGAATAAGGAATTGTTCCGAATGGGATATATACTATTTAACACACGATAAACTTCTTAAAAAACCTACTCCCAATGACTAAGCTCACCATTAAATCGGGTAAAGGACATTTAGTACTGAAAAAGAGCCGTAGCCTCGTCGGCCTAAAATCCAAAAAATCCAAAGACCTCGGCAAAAGCACCTACGTAAAAGAAAAAAGATATAAAAACTTAGCGGGCTTTCAAATCGTCAAACTTGATCGACGACGAACAGAATCGCTGGATAATAAATTGGATGAAGTCCGTAAGAAAAGAGACATCGACCAAGGAACACATGTCTATTATGTAGAAGGCAGTAAACGTCCTTTGGTGCCTACCGGAGAAATTTATATCATCTTCCAAGATGGAACGAGTGAGGAAGAACAGCAGTTGGCCCTCGATGAATACAAACTCCTCTTAGTGGAACGGCGCGATAAAAATACAGTAGTGGCCAAAGTGAGCAGCAAGTCTCCTAATCCGCTAAAGGTAGCTTACGCAATGCAACAAACTTCTTTGGTCAAACATGCAGAGCCTGATTTGGATACTTACGTAGATTCTTACGAAGATTTTATCGAACCCGATGATACCCTGTTGGATCATCAATGGCATTTACAAAATGCTGGCTTTGTAGTCGACGCCAATTGGCCACTAAAAAAAGGGGCAGATGCCAAAGTAATTGATGCTTGGAAACGCCTGGGGAATATGGGGTCCAAAAATATAGTCATCGCTGTGATTGACAATGGTTTTGATCTCAGTCATCCCGACCTGAAAAATAAAGTTTACAAACCCTATGATCTTTGGACACAGTCGTCGAATATCGAACAAGGTGATCCACGTTTTACCCACGGTACCCCTTGTGCAACGGTGGCGCTAGCTGCTTCCAATGGAAGTGGTATCGTTGGTGCAGCACCCAATGCCAAGTTTATGCCCATTAGTGGCACCTCTTATAGCTTGCGCGCAACCGAAGAAATGTTCCAAAAATGTATTGATCAAGGTGCTGATGTGATTAGTTGTAGTTGGGGAACAACCGACCCTAGTTTTAATCTCAGTCCGATGAAAGAACAGGCGATCTCCAAAGCAGTAAGGGAAGGTCGAAAAGGAAAAGGCTCGGTCGTTTGTTATGCTGTTGGAAATGATGATTTGGATTTTGTAAGTTTTTATGCTGCGCATCCTGATGTCATTGCGGTAGCGGCTACCACGAGTAAAGATGTACATGCCACCTATTCCAATCGAGGAAGAGAAGTCACGGTATGTGCACCTTCCAATGGCGATTGGCCGATTACGGCCGGGCGTGCTACTTGGGACGAAGGGGTATCTTGGGAGTCTGGTGAGTTTCGCTATTGGCGAGATGGAAAATCCCGAGGGAGTCGATACAAACACTTTGGTGGCACCTCT
>CAYQRA010000042.1:0-17835 GCA_964419315.1 uncultured Saprospiraceae bacterium
CATTGATACTGTTGGACTTTGTCTGACTTATGAAGGAGATGCCGTTGGTCTTGGAGATGCCTGTATTTATATCCAAGATAGTTTGGGAAATGTGGATACTACCTTTTTTGAAATATTGGTTAACCGACCAAGTCCAGAAACCGAGGAAATTGACTTGACCGTTGGTGATTTTGTGACGGTCTGTGTCGAGGATTTAGAATTGGTGGGGCGCTTGGAAACCGTCACAAATATATGCGCAGGAGAAGGCTATGTTGACTTTTTTATGGATGAAACCACCCTTTGTTTAGAACTCGATGCACTAGCTGCTGGCTATGACTCCGCCTGTTATATATTCTGCGATGAATACAATCTTTGTGATACAATTTATTGGAAAGTGCAGGTAGCCGAACAGGTATTTGAAAAGCCAAATGGGACGGATGACTACACCAGTCTATTACTTGGCGCCACTGTGGATATTGATCTTTGTGGGAATGATATTTTACCAACTGGAGATTGGACTCGTTTGGAACTTTTGACGGAAAGTCAGGGAGGAAAAACGGCAAAATATGGTGTGGCAAACCTTGATCCGATCAATTGTTCTTTAAACTATATTTCTACCGGAACCAATTGCGAAGTCACCGAAGAACTGACTTATTTGCTTTGTAATGGAACTGCTTGCGATACGACACAGATTTATATTGAACTAATTTGTGAAGAAACACCCCTTCAGTTTTTTGATGGCTTTTCTCCCAATGGCGATCAAGTCAATGATGTCTTTAAAATCGGTGGTATTGAAGAATTTCCTGATAATCAATTGATTATCTATAACCGCTGGGGGCTTCAACTGTATGAGGTCAGTAATTATCAAAATGACTGGACGGGAACTTGGAATAACCAAGATCTACCTGATGGCATCTATTTTTATCAATTTGACAATGGGGAAGGACAGCGATTTACCGGAACACTCGTGCTGAATCGTTAAGCCCTTGATTGTAAAAATTCTTCCAAGAAGAATGATATAAAGAATCAATAGAATACATCAAAATACCCTGTGACACTAAGTATATTTTATATTGGAATAAATTATTTATTTTCAATATGTTCAGTCTAAGGTGTTGAAAAGCAGGTAGTTATAGGAATTTTAATATTCTTTTAAGATTTGATAGTAAAACTTAGCATCATTTTTGAAAACTTTAATCTGAAATTACACATTAATGAGAATTTTCAGTCCAAATCCTAGATAGACTGAGAAATCGTATCGTTGTTAAAACAACAAACATGAGAAAAATTACACTTTTAGTCGCTTTTACCTTTTGTATTTTCACGATGGCATTTAGCCAGCAAGATCCAATGTTTACCAAGTATATGTTCAATAGCTTGATTTACAATCCTGGTTATGCTGGATCTAAGGATCACATGTCTATTGGTGTTTTGCACCGTACACAGTGGTGGGGAATCGACGGCGCACCAACTACTCAATCATTTACACTTCATACCCCATTGAAAAATGAAAGAGTCGGAGTGGGGCTTAGTGCTGTTAATGATGTAATTGGACCAACGCATACCATGCAGGCCAATCTTTCTTACGCTTATCGAATTCCAATGGGAAAAGCTCGTTTGGCAGTAGGTCTGCAAGGAGGAGTCACCAATTGGCGAGCAGATTGGAATAAATTGGACTTATTTCAAGCAACAGATGAAGCTTTTGGCGAAGACATGCCTAACTATTGGCTACCTAATTTTGGGGCAGGTATTTATTTCTCTACCCAAAAATTCTATGTAGGTTTTGCGAGTCCACATTTAATAGAATATGATCTACGTCAAAATGTTGATGTAGCACAAAGATGGTCTAAACAATATCGTCATTATTTCTTCTCTATGGGAACCGCGATTCCTTTGAAAGGAGAAATGTTGATCTTCAAACCTTCGATCTTAGTGAAGAACGTCGGCTTGTTTAGCAATCTCAATAAAGACCAATATTTCGAAGCACTAGGTGCTCCGACAGAATTTGACATTGATTTGTCCTTTATGTTTTATCAAGCGCTATGGGTAGGAGTCTCTTACCGTTCTGCGATCGAGGCATTTACGGATAAAAGTTCTGGTGATTCTGTTGACTTCTGGGCTTCTTATTACCTATCCAATGGATTGCGTATCGGAGCTGCCTTTGACTATACTTTAACGGAGTTGCAACCTTTTGCCAAAGGTTCTTTCGAAGTCATGTTGGGCTACGAATTCAACTACAAAACAAAACGTGCCGTTACTCCTCGTTATTTCTAAACCGAGCAGCGGTAGCATCATGATCAGGTTTTATTCGATAAAAACAAACACACACTAAATAGTCTGACGGAAAGTAAAGATTTTTTTCCGACGCTAAATGTCCTACTCATTTTTTTTAAAAGTACCTAGCCAATTGGCTTTCCTACTTTAAAAAACAAAAGACATTTTGATTTATTTTACAAACGCGATTCTTTTTAAAAACACTAGAACATGAGTATTAAGAGAATGATTTTGACCTTGGCGGTCTTCACTTTTGCGATGAGCAGCGCTTTTGCTCAACTCTCCAACTCAAAGCGAGCAAAACAGTTGATGGAAGATCTGAACTACAGCGATGCCATTACCATTTACAATCAGATTTTGGAGAAGAAAGATGACCCTGAGGCAAAAATCAATATAGCTGAGTGTTATCGTAAAGTCAATGATTCTGAAAATGCAGAATATTGGTACAGCCAAGTGGTTCGTATCCCCGGAGCAGCACCTATCTACACTTTATTTTATGGGCAAGCCCTACAGAAAAATGGCAAATGCGAATTGGCCAGAGAGTGGTTCCAAAAATATGTGGAAGCAGTTCCTGAAGACCAACGTGGACAGTACCTTGTAAAAGCTTGTGATTACGAGGAAGAATTGATGACCAAAAACGCTGGAATCTACGAGGTAGCAACCCTCGAATTCAATACTAAATTAGATGACTTTGGACCTACCTATTTTGAGGATGGAATTATCTTCGCTTCCGAGCGCGGAAAAAATGCCATGGTCAAAAGAACCCACGCTTGGACCGGTAATCCTTTTACCGAATTATACTTTATTACGGCAGAAGAAGAGAAAGGAGAGGAGTGTGGAAACTATACTTATGGTACGCCAGAAAAATTCTCTGATGATATCAATTCAAAATATCACGATGCGGCTGTTACCGTTTCTGGTAATGGTTCTGAAATCCTTTTTACTCGGAATAACTATTCGGAAGGTAAAGTTGGAAAGTCAGATGATGGAACCATCAAATTGAAAATTTACACCGCTACTAATGAAGGAGATAAAAAATGGGGAGACCTAGCAGGTTTGCCTTTTAATAGTGATGAATACTCGGTTGCTCACCCAACTTTGAGTATGGACGGAGATCGCTTGTACTTCTCTTCTGATATGCCTGGTGGTTTTGGTGGAATGGATTTGTACTACTCTGATAAAGAAAGTGGAAACTGGGGCCCACCTATGAATATGGGACCAGATATCAATACGGAAGGAAATGAAGTATTTCCTTATTTCCATGAAGGTGGACGATTGTATTTCTCTTCTGACGGACACGTTGGTTTAGGAGGATTGGACATCTATTATATGGATGATAAAGGCGAAGGCAATTGGGGACCAATAGAAAATATTGGGTTTCCTGTAAATACCAGCTCTGATGATTTTGGAATCATCTTCAACGAAGAAGGAACTTGTGGACACTTTTCTTCTGACCGAGAAGGGGGTGCCGGTAGAGATGATATTTATAGCTTACGCAAAACAGCTTCTCCTTTGGAAGTATATGTTTTTG
Organism: uncultured Saprospiraceae bacterium; assembly: GCA_964419315.1. Taxonomy (GTDB): domain Bacteria; phylum Bacteroidota; class Bacteroidia; order Chitinophagales; family Saprospiraceae; genus CALLVY01. The sequence goes on from CAYQRA010000042.1 coordinate 3,785, forward strand.
ATGAAGAAACCAAGGAGCCAATCGAAGGTGCTACGGTAGTGGAAGATTGTTTTGGGAATATCCTAAAAACAGGAGCGGATGGTAAAGCGTCAATGGATATGAAAATGAACCTTTGTTGTGTGTTCTCAGCGAATGCAGAAGGTTATTTAGATAATGAAAAAGAAGGTTGTACCAAAGGAATTCCAATCGGAGAAAAAGTATTTGTAGAAATCCCAATGTCTAGAGAAGTCATGTTTACCATCGAAGGTATTGTATTCGATCAGGTGACTGGATTGCCATTGGAAGGAGCTACGGTTACCTTGACCAATGATTGTGAAGGCGAAGAACAATCTTTAGTAACGGATGCTTCTGGTAACTATTCTTTCGAATTGGCAGAGGAATGCTGCTACACGGTAAAAGGTACTAAAGAATCTTACTTAGCGGATAAAGCCACTGATCAATGTACGCGTGGACAAGTAGAATCGGTAACCCTACAAGCTAATCTTAATCTACAACCAACTCGAGTGGGAGATGTCGTGCAAACCGATGTTGTACCAACGGCTCCAGTTTATAATGTAGACAAAGGCATTTACGAAGATCCTACTACCGGAAACCCTGCTGATGGAAGTTATAATGATATCGCCTATGATAAAGGAGTACCAGCAAATGAAGGAGAAGTTTTGGAACAAGGACCAAAAGAAAATGCAGACGGATTGTATACTTTTATCCTACACGTTTATTATGATTTTGATCAATCTTATGTTCGTGCTGATGATGAACCAGAGTTGCAAAAACTATATGACATCATGGTAGATAATGCCGATTATGTCGTTGAAGTTGGATCGCATACGGATTCTCGTGGATCCTATAATTATAATGATTTGCTTTCGCAAAGACGTGCTGATGCCGTAGTGCGGTGGTTGACTAAAAAAGGCATTGACAGAAACCGATTGATTCCAATGGGTTATGGAGAAAGCCAGAATGTAAATGATTGTAAAAATAGTATTCCTTGTAGCGAACAAGAGCATCAGCTCAATCGCCGTACAGAATTCAAAGTTGTTGGAGTTGTGGGAGAAACGATTGAAGTTTCTCAACCGCAAGCTAATCCAAGATTGGATCGCTGTGAAGGTTGTCCGTTCTAAAATCTGTTTTTAAAATAGATTTAAAAAAAGCCCTGAAGAATCTTTCTTCAGGGCTTTTTTGATTTTTTAGCAAATCATTAGACTTTATTTTTCTAGGATCACTTTGGTCAAAGAACTTCGATTTGAATGGATATCATTTACTTGCAACCAATAAATCCCACTAGGAAAGTCAGCGCATTGAATCACCGGCTTTGCTGCTCCAGATTGGAGGATTTTTCCTTGGGCATTAAAAATTCGATAGTGAAAGTTTTCGATTCCTTCGGCTTCTAAGAATAGAAGACCTGTACTAGGGTTAGGGAAAATGCGGAGTTCTAAACTTGCAAGGTCTTGAAGACTGGTCATCAGAATTTCTCCATCACAATTTTCATCAATATCATTATCCGCAATTTCTTCCGCATCTGGATTAATGGCTGGATTACTATCATCACAATCCAAATCATTGGCGGCAAAGCCAGCAGGCACTTTACAAGCTAAAGTGTCTAAATTGGGATCTCCAAAACCATCCATGTCAGCATCCAAGAAAAAGCTAACTAGGGCCGGATTATTTTCTATTTGAATTGCGGTAGAAATTCCCAGACTGGTGTTGAAATAAGTACCACTGCCCGTATGTTCCAATCGGATGGCTTTGACCTGATAATCATAATGATTATTGGGGGCGATGCAAGGATCTATAAAATTGGTAGCGGTATAAAATTCTTCCAGTAATTCCCAAGGTTCGTCATTCGTCTTTCGATAAATAAAATAGCCCTGACTTGCCTCAGGACTTTCGGTCCAGTTCAATACCAAATCGCCATCTGTCAATACTACCTCTAGATCAGCAGCAGGTTTGAGCGCATGCAGACGTAAAGTTGGATCTCCTAGCAAAGCCATATGAGTAGAACGAGAACTAAAACCTTGGTTGAATACAAAGCCAGAAGCATTTTGCGATTGCTTGGCGGAGAAGCCAATATGTTTTCCTAATGACATCGTGTACAACTGCCAAGCGGGGCGACCCGCCCAAGCATTGGTGAGGACATCACCACTTCCCAAAGATGCACGTAGGAAATTGTTTTGACTGTCCCAATCTCCAAAATAGCTACCAAAGTTTAAGGTGAAAATAGTTTGAATATCTTTGGCCACCCAAAGATTATTGGTACTGCCAATTCCCGAAGCACTCGTGTAAGAACCACCGCCACAGGCATAGGAACAAAGGTATTTTTCATTTTCTAAAACCACATTATAATCCCCAACAGAAACACTATCGGCCCCAAACATCGTAGAAAAACTTCTCCAAGCGCTTTGGCCAAAGCCTTCCGCAAATCCACCAAAATTATTTTCTACAATTGCTCTTCTAGGATAGGCTTTATTGCCAATTCGGAAGTCGTGATTTTTGTTGAGGTAATTCCGTGTCAACTCTATTTCATCTTCTGCGAAGGCAGGAAGATTATGGAAGTCCACTCGTCCGACTTCCAATTCTATTGCTCCCGGTATACTCGTTTGATCGTATTTGCCATCACCCGGAATGTTTTTATTGGCTGCTCGAGAGGGGGTGGTGTTATCTACGAATTCATCCGTCCAAGTACCATCCATGTCTCCATAAAAAGTATCTGCCGCCCAAGCTCCCTGATGATTGCTATGTCCATCATGTGCATTATTTCCAGAATAAGGAACCGCGATTCTACCTAAGAGAAACAAGGTCTGAGAAAGCAAATAATTTTCTTCATACCATTCGGTAATCAATGCTTTAACTGCCACATCATTTAGTGTTCTGGCCATGTGAAGTGTATCCACTTGCCAGCCGTCCATTTCTAAATCATTGACTAGTCGATTGATTTCCATTTGCAGAGGAAGGGTGAGGGTATCATCAATTGCAATCAAGCATCGACCTCTTTCGTGGACGGCAGGAACCAAAAGTCCGACTGAAAGAATCCCTACGCCACTGGGAGCTGCTGCGGATTTGGCAATATGATAACCATAAGTTTTTCCCGGACTCAATTCGCCAAGGGCATACTCATTGACGGAACCATTGACCGTTGCTAGATTCGATATGCTGTAGTCTTCTTCGTCCATTTCGCTAATGGTGTATTGGTTGGCAAGGTCATCCATCATCCATTTTAGAGTGGCTTGATTGGTCGAAGTATCATACGCTAACCAAGCAGGAACCGATTTGGATAAATCACTTTGGACTTGACTAAATAGGGTACAAGAGAATAGAAGGATGCTAAAAAGTAAGATTGGTTTTTGTAATTGCATAAGTGTTGTTCGTTTAAGGAATGTCTTTTAAAGATACTAATATTTTGGGATTTGGGTTCTTGTTTGTTGGAAGGGATTTTATAGGAGGAGGATAGAATGCTTTGTAGGAGTTATCTTGTAGGTTATTATAATACCTTTTCTTCAAGTTGATGGTCATCAATTTGGAACGAAACTTCAAGTATTAAGGCTGGTCTTTCTAAAAAAAAATCCCGAACCTTCTTATTCGGAAGATTCGGGATTTTTGCTAGTTTCTTAGCTTTGGGGCAAAAAAGGTTACTTTATCTTTACTACTTTTCTGAGGAGTTGATTTGTTTTATTTTGTATCCTTAGGAAGTAGATACCTGCAGATAAGGAAGTGGTATTTAAGACCGATTGTGTTGCCCCGGCTTCGACTGATTGAATGAGCGTTCCTTGTACATTCCATAATTGAATAGACCATTCTTGTGGAACGATTTCGGTATAGCTGACTAATAATTCCTGATCAAAAGGATTAGGGGAAATTATTAGATTCATAGATTCTGCTAAATCATCGGTGGCCGTTATACAAGTGGTTTTAAAATTGGCGGCATCTGAAAAATTACCAATGATATCCCCACATTCAGAACTGACCCGATAGTCATAATTGGTACAAGATTTTAATCCAGAAGCCAAATAGCTCGTGTTGGAAGTTATGCTTTGCTCCCAAGTTGTTCCAAGGGATTCTTTCCAAGAAACGGTATACTTATCTGCGCTGGTCACCTGCTCCCACGCAAGCAAAGCACTAAAGTCGTCGAGCACCTCCGCTACTAGGTTATCGGGAGCAAAACAAGGTTGATTGTTCCCAGTAATAGTAATACAATAATCCTCCGTTTCTCCTTCCTTGGGAGATGCACAAACACCTGGGTCATCAAAGAAAAAAATGGTGATTCTCATTCGGGTATTCCCAGACAAAGCATTAGTAGGTATGGTAAAAAAGCTATCTACTTCCGTATTGGTATTTTCATAAACCAATACGGCTTCATCGGCATCTTCAAAATCTCCATCTTGGTTATAATCTATCCAAACATAAAAGTTTTCAGTATAGGCAAAGCCCGGATAGCCCGGCGTCAAGGTGATATCATGAGTATCTCCTGGATTCATGATAATCGGCAAACTGAAAAACTGGGCATAACCGCCATTATCGCCGGAGCTGTTTTCTACCCCCGCAATCAATACCTTTTCGATATACTCTGATTCCGTATCCCCTTCGACTTCACAGTAGGGAAGGTCTACACAATTGCCACAACCAATCGTACTAAAAGAAGTAATGGGACCATAGTCCGAAGTTTTTCCATCGCAGAGGGTTCTAATGCGCATTTCGTAAGCCGCACAGGTTTCTAAATTTTCTAGATCGTAGGAATTGGTGTTGATAGAGAGGTTGATCCAATCGGTACTACCCACTAGTCTATAATCTAACTCATAACTTTGGGCTGCAAAAATAGCTTCCCAAGTTATCTTGACTTTCTCCATTTCAATATCCTTGAAAACAATATTTAGCGGCGGAGTACAACATCCATCCGTCGCAAATGGAATGGAAGGAGAATAAGGACTTTCTCCATTACTACAGCTAGCGGCAACTTGAAATTCGTAATCATTACAAGGGCCTAGATCTTTAATTATAAAAGGCGGATCAACAAATCCTTCTTCTTCCCAAGTACCGGACCCTTGCCTTCTCCATCGAAGTTTTGTTTTTTCTACATTTGCTCCCGGCGACCATCCTAAGGTCACTTGTACATCTGTCCGGCTGATTAGTTTGGGGCCAAAAGGGGCAAGACAGGCTTTTGCATCCTGTTCCACTTTCAGGCTACTATTCCAAAGATTGGCAATACCTCTAGTCGCTACGAGATTTTCAAATCCTTCTGCTGGTTCAACGCCATTTAGAATATAGCTTCTTGATAAACTGGCTGCTGCTGCTGGATCAATTGCTGCTAAGGAAGACAATACATTGTCGGGAATGCTGTATAGAAAAGCAACCATACCAGCGACTAAAGGGGAAGAAAGAGAAGTACCTGTATTGGTACCATAGCCATTGTTTTTTTCGGTAGAGTAAATGTCAATTCCCGGCGCGCCTAGATCAATGTTGATGGGGCCAAAACCTCCTGCTTGTTCTTTTTTACTTCCCGTACGGGTGACAGCGATCAGATAGTCGCTGGGACAAGTCGTTGGTAGATCACCATTAATATCTACATTGGTAGAAAGGTTGGTCGTAGCAGCACAACTGACGACTCCAACTTGACCAAGAGAATCGTAGAAACTGCACCAGATAGGGGCATCATTGGCATTGGCAAAATTGAGTCCCCATGAAGTATTGGCAGATACGATAAAAGCTCCTTTTTGTCCATTGGTTTCATTATAAAGTTTGCGCATGGCATGGATGTAGCCATAGGATTCAAGAGCGATGGCTTGGGAAGCACCTTCGTCACTTTTAATCATCATGATTTTTACCTTCCAATTGACGCCAGTCACTCCAATATTATTATTGCCAATGGCACCAACCATTCCTGCTACCGTCACTCCATGTCCATCGCCATTAACGTCTGTTTGTACATCGTCATTGTCCAAATTGATATTCCAACCGCGTACATCATCGACATAACCATTATTGTCATCATCTATTGAATTATTGGCAATTTCCTGGCTATTGCTCCATAGGTTATCTTTGAAGTCATCGTGTTGCAAGTCGATTCCATTATCCACAATTGCTACGACGATGTCTTTTCCATCAGGCGTTTTTCCTCCAGTACTTTTATCCCAAGCTAAGTCGGCATCAATGGCTCCCTTTACGTCGCCTTCATTGATCCAGAACCATTGTTTAGAAAAAGATGGATCATTAGGTTTGGTTTGGCGAAGGGTGAGTAGGTGATTGAATTGGGCATTGCGTACCAGTGGATTGCGGCGCAAATTGGCTAGGAATTCTTGTTCGTGAATCACTTGATGATCAAAACGCAGCAAGTGAATCGGTGCTATGGTCTTCAGTAGTCGGATTTTTTGTAAACCCGTTTTTTGCCCCCTTAGTTGGCCATTGGCTTCTAAGATTCGCTCAATATCTCTGGCTTGTTCCGTTTGGATAAGGACTTCTCCTAGAACATGATCCAATTGTTGAGCATGAACCTTACCAAAAGGAAGAAAACATAAAAGTAGGAGGGAATATAAAACTGATTTAACCATTTTCTTAACGGGATTTCATGAGTTCTTTAGAATAGGACCACAAAGCACTTCATTGAGTCTTAAACAAAAATAATAAAATATATACGGAATTGAATGCAAGCTAGTTGTGTTCAAATACGCTTTTTTGAAGATAATGTCTTATTAAGACCCTTTTTTGGGTTGAATGAGTAAGTGTGCTTCCGGTGAGTGGATAAAATTGGCTCTGAAATGGAGGAAAGGCGGGTTTAGTATTTGACAATTCTTTGACTTGCGGCAGCAGTTTGACAACTGATTTGTAAAAAGAATAGGCCTTCCGCTAGAAAGTCTAAATTATCGATGCTTAGTTGATGTTCCCCACTGTTGAATTTGGGTAATTCCTGATAATGCATAAGTTTTCCATCTGCTCCAAATATACGGATCTGAATAGGAGAAGCTTCTTCTAGATAGAAACTGGCATTGATCAGGTCATCGAAGAGATTCGGATTTACTTTTAAGTCACTTATTCCGGGTCTAATGGAAAAGCCAGAATTACATTTGGTACTAAATTCTAAAGGTGGTCCATACCCACTAATACCATCGGTAATACAAATGGCCTCGACCTGAATCAAATAAGTATTACAGGACTCTAGAAATGCCAATAGAAATGGAGCATCTACATCTTTTAATTCTGTCCAAGTCGTCGTATCGGTGATGAGGCGGTAACGTAGGTTATGGGTTTCATGATCGAAGGTCAAGTCATCCCAAGATATCCAAGCGGAGCTGGTCGAAGTTTCCAAAGTATCGAGATTCGTAGGTTGATCACAATTGGCATTTCCTTTTTCAATGGTGATACAATAGTCTTCTATTTCTCCAAAATAATCAGTGTCGCAAAAGTGAAAATTTCCAGGCTGATCATAAAATAAGCCAACTCTCATTCTCGTCGTTCCCTCAAAGGCAGCCGGAGAAATATCAATACTCGATTTTTGGATACCGGGAGGAGCTTTGTCCGATCTAAAAACCAATTCTTCTAAGTCCCAGAAATCTCCATCTTGATTATAATCTATCCAAATACGATAATGTTCGCTACTTGGAATTCCGGGGAATCCAGGAACTATTTCAAAGTCATAACTCTTATAGGTTTTTAAGCTCGTACTTGTACTGGTGAAATTTTCGTAGCCATTACTTTTACCAGAGCTTTGCTCCAAGTCATTTATTTTAAAGGATTCAATCCATTCATAAGCATCATCTCCGTCTTCTGGTATACAGTAATCTTGATCCAGACAATTGCCACAACCTTTGGTCTTGAAGGTTAGGATTTCTGAAAAACCTTGACCCGTGAGGAGTGGACAATTGGGCTGTATTCGTATGAGGTAGTCTTGGCAAATTGCAAGGTTTTCTAAGGGAAGACTAGGATCACTGACAGTGATTTGATTCCAATCCAAACTGTCTATTGATTTGTAATTGACCAAATAGCTAGTCGCCGATGGGGTGGGAGCCCACTCCAAAGTTATGCTAGAATCGCTAGGGTCTTGGATGTCAATTACCGTAGGTGGCCGACAACAACGGCCCGAATTGAATTCCGCAGTTGTGGAAAAATCACTTTCTTCATTGCCACAGGCCACTTTGATTTCCCATTCATAGTCGGTACAAATCTCTAAATTATCTAAGGTATAAGGAGGATTAATATCTGCCAATACGGTCCAAGGAATTGTATTTTTTATCCGATAGCGCAAAGTTGATTTTTTACCATAATAAGGAATCTCCCAATCTAAAGAAACGATGCCTCCATTGAGCGTTTTAGCACTTACTTGATCTGGAGAGGGGCAGGAGCCACAAGCATCCAAGGCAAGTCTTACACTTTTGTGTAAATTAAGTTGTCCCTCACTGGCAATTTTCCCCACGAGGTTATTATTAAACTTTACTCCATTAAGGATATAATCTCTTGCCCTAAGAGCGGCAGCAGCAGGATCTATCTTGGAAAGATTTACCAATTCTTTACATGGAGAAGCATATAATAGCGCAATCGCTCCTGTAACCTGCGGTGTAGCAGAAGATGTTCCTTTAAAAACTTGGTACAAAGAGGCGGTATTGGTGGTAGTAAATGCATTTTCCCCGAAAGAAGCAATGTCAATATTGAGAACCCCACGTCCAGCATCCATTACTTTTTCTCCTCGGTTATTGAGGTTGGTTACTGCTATTAGAAAATCACTTGGGCAGGTAGTCGGAAGGTCCCCGACGTCATCAACATCAACATCAAAATTGGTGGTAGCTCCACAATTGAGAATACCAGCTGCTCCGAGCTGATCATACATTTCACACCAAATTGGAGCATCTTCTGGGAAACTAAAATTTTTACCCCAAGAAGCATTGGTACTTACAATATAGGCTCCTTTCTCACCATCCGTTTGATTGTATAATTCTCTCATCTTGAGCACATAAGCATAAGATTGTAATGCTCTGGCTTCGGTGAAAATTTCTTTGTTGCTGATGACCATCATTTTGATGTTCCAATTGATCCCACTTATTCCGATGAGGTTATTACCTCTAGCCCCAATCGCTCCAGCTACGGCCGTACCGTGTCCGTTGATGCCTTGTGGATAGATATCATCTGTTTGGTTGAGAATATTCCATCCACGATAATCGTCGATATAACCATTTTCATCATCATCAACTCCATTATTGGGGATTTCTTGATAATTGATCCAGAGGTTTCTTTCAAAATCAGGATGATCGTCATAGACACCGTTGTCGATCACTGCCACCACAATCGTATCGCCTTGCAGGGTATTACCGCCCGTAGAGATATCCCAAGCCAAATCAGCATCGAGGTCAAAACCGGGGAGGCCGCCATTATTGCCAAGGTTGAGATATTGCCATTGGTCGATAAATAAAGGATCATTGGGAGTTGTTGATCGCCAATCTAGGATATGATTGAATTGAGCCATTTCTACTTCCGGTTGAGCACGCAACCATTGTAGGAAATCTAATTCATGGGTTCTATTAGGGTTGAATTTAGCAATGTATATGCCCAATAGCGGGTTTTCCGGAGCGGAGATAGAGAAATCCGTCTGGTTCAGGGTATGATACCGGGCTTTATTCTGAAATTGATAAATGTCCGTTTTAGTCTTTAGCTTTATCAATACTTCGCCCAGCACATGATCTAATTGCTGTGTTAGTCCGTTAGAAATTCCCAGAAAAGAGAATAAAAAGACTAACCAAAGGGCTCTTTGCATAAAAATGAGGTCTTTGTTTCGATGATAAATTCCAATTCAGGAATATCAATCAGGGGTATATTTCTTTAACAAAAGTCAAATGCTTTGAATTACAGACTAAGTTAAATAATTCTCCTCTTTTTAGTGGCTTTTTGACCATTTTTCCTCCAAAACTTGTCTAATTTAGAACTTTCCCGACTTAATAAGCGTGCAAAAATGCTTGCTTTTGTTTTTTTGAATTAAAAATAAGCCTAGAAAGTTAAAAATTGGCTGTTAAATTTATCTTAAATCAGGGAATGGGAGTACCGAAGTGGCCTAAAAAACGATCTTAACAGGAGATGGTACCAAACTTTAACAGAACCCGCATGCAAAGTATATTTTTTGTTTTTTTAGTTGATTTGGTACAGTTTTAATACCTACATATACAACAAAAACAGTTGATCCTCCACTTTAGAATCAAAACAAAACCTTACCTCTTTTACAAAAATCGAATAGATTTAGTGATATTTGAGGGATAATTTTAAGATACTATGTTTAAACAATCGGAAACTAGCAATATGAAACACACTAAATTGTTTAGCGTTCTGCTGCTGGTAATTGGTTTTGGGCTTCCCGCCTTCAGTCAAAATACCTTAAAAAAGGCTAATAAGGAGTTTGAATTATTTGCCTATAACCTTGCAGCCAAATCCTATCTCAAAGTACTCCAAAAAGATCAGAATAATGTAGAAGCACTATCTCGATTGGGGGATTGCTATCGCCATCTCAATCAAATGGAGGAAGCGGCTGCTTGGTATACCAAAGCTTTGGACCAAGAAGGCGTCGACCCCGTTAACCTTTTTTACATGGGAGAGGTGATGAAAGCAAAAGGAGAATACCTAAAAGCCAAAGAGTTTTTCGAAATCTATGGGGAAGGTCAGCCTTTTTTTGGAGATCATTATGCTGCAAGCTGTGATTTTGCACTTTCTATGCAAGGTGTTCCTGCTTATTATCGAGTGAAGAAAGAGTTTATGAACACCACCAATTCTGATTTTGGAGCTAATTTCTATAAAGATAAAGTGGTTTTCTCTTCTGCACGTACCGATATTCCTAGAGTAGATAGGGTCAAAGGGCAGAATTGGACAGGAGATTTAAAGAATCAGTTATACATCAGTAGTATTGATGATAATGGCTACCTGACGCAGCCTGATTTTCTTCATAATGATTTGACTAATGATTTTAATGAAGGCCCGCTAAGTTATTCTGCGGATGGAAAGATGGTGGCCTATACAAAAAATGATTTTGTGGATGGTACGCGCCAAATCGCTTCGAGCGGAATGGAATCCAGTATCTATCTAGCAGAAGTTGGTCCAGGTGGCGATTTTTTCAATGCCAAGCCTTTTCCTTTTAATGGCAGTGGTTATTCATCTGGCTTTCCAGCATTTTCTCAAAATGGTAAATTATTATACTTTTCTTCCAATCGCCCGGATGGATTAGGAGGCTGGGATATCTATGTGTCGAGAAAAACGGGTGATACATGGTCTACTCCCGAAAATCTCGGGGCAGTAGTCAATTCCTCTGGAAATGAACTGACGCCTTTTGTTATTGGAAATTCCTTGTATTTTTCCTCTGATTGGCATCATGGATTTGGCGGCTTGGATGTTTTTAGAGCAGAGTCGACTAATGGAGAATGGACGAAGGTTTATCACTTGGGGAATGGGATCAATTCTCCAATGGATGATTATGGTTTGGTTTTTAATGCCAATAAAAACGTGGGGTATTTTACTTCCAATCGAATTGGTGGAAAAGGTAGAGAAGATATTTATCAATTTTCTAAACGCACCGATCAGGTCCTGATCAATGTAAGTGATGCCAATGGGAATCCCTTACCAGAAGCTACTGTCGATTTTTCTGCTTGTAACGAATCCATTTTCCAAACAGATGAAGGAGGAAATTATGCTTTTCAAGCCTTAGGTGGATTAGAATGTGAAGCGATTATTAGCAAAGAAGGATATACCAGCTATTTACTAAAAGTAGAATCTTCTAGTGTTCGAAAAGATCAGAACTATCAAGTGGTTCTGGTTAAAGAAGCCAAACGTTTGTCTGGACGAGTGATTAATATGGAAAGTAGTTTAGCTTTAAATAAAGTTTATGTGAGGGCTGTTGATCAATCTGAGGGTGAAGTAATGGACGATTTTACGGATGAAAATGGTACTTATAGTTTGCCTTTAAAGAATGGAAAAGTTTATGTCATTCGATACTCTAAAGCGGGCTATACAGATATGCACAACCGAGTGAATGTAGGCGATGGATCAGATAAAGATGTTTTAGGTGTTTTCCCTTTACCTCCTTCTACGACCAAGTTAGAAGGAACGGGTAGCGTGAGTACCAATGCCGAGGATAATTCTTCGGGGAGTACAGAATCTGTAGAACTAAAAACAGAAGGTTATGCCATTCAATTAGCGGCAGTATATGGAAACGAAAAGATCAATACGGCTTCTTTCAAATCATTGGGAGATATCGGCAATTTGTATACCCGACCAGATAAAGGATATACCAAGCTTCGATTGGGAATTTTCGAAACACGAGAAGAAGCAGATGCTGCTAAGACGAGAGTGCTTGCAAAGGGCTATAATGGTGTATTCTTGGTTTCGGAGAAACTCGAAAACATGGATGCTGTAGAAGTCTACGATTTTCCGGTCACCGCCGAAAAAACTCCTCCCGTTGTGGAAACCACTCCTGTAAAAACAAGTCCACCTCCCGTTGTGGAAACGACGCCAGTGGAAACTCCTCCTGTCGTTACTACTACGACTACTAAACCCAAAACAAAGCCAAGGACTACAAGTACTTCTTCAAGTAATGTTTATAAAATCCGTCTGATTACTTATCAGAATAAGAATGTGAAATACTTTAATCCGTCTAAAATTGAATCTTTTGGAGAAATCGAACAGATTAGGCAAGGAGGATTGACGATAATGCTATTGAGTCCCTTTTATTCCTTAGAAGAGGTGGATGAAGTTTTCGAAAAGGTGAAAGTTCGTGGCTTTAAAGGAGCACACATTATCACGGAGAAAAATGGAAAGTGGATTCGAGTGAAATAAGGGACTTTATTATTAGGAGAACCATTGAATTTAGAAAGAAATGGGGCTTTGAATGTCAAATATTCAAAGCCCCATTTTTGTTTTTTTAGCGTAAAAACTAGAACACCAAGTCGGTTACCACTTATCTCTGTTTTCTTTTTTTCTAAAAAATTGATCAACGCTGAAGACCAAGCCCAAGTTGGCAGAAGGGTAGGTGATCCGAGTTTGGATCGCATCCGTTTTAGCGATAAGAGCGCCTGTAAAAGAAGTAAATATTTTGACAAGATTATTTCCTCCTTGAATACTGAAGGTTGATTCCAGTAGATTATGGCTGTTCCTATCTTTTATAAAATTGATCCCCGATTGGTAGTCATTAGGGATAGGACCAAAAAGGTCTGCTTTAGAATAATTGAGATTGACATACCTCAATCCAAATCCAACCGCTATATTGTTTTTCCACCAAAACTGAATACCACTATGTACAAAAAGACGCTGATAATTTAGATGAGATTCCCCCGCTGTCCTAAAGACACTATTCGTGTTTCCCCAGCCAGAACCTACATAGAGATCACTGAGGACATAGCTCTGATCTTCCGGTGTATCTTTTCCACTTTTATGATAAAAGCCAAGTGCCAATTCTAGGTTTTGGGCGTCCCAATTTGTGGGATTTCCCACTCCTTTCCCCGTTAGTCTTGTATAACTGCCTGCGATTGCCAGTCGATTGATTGGGCTGTAGGCGACTTGGGCGTGGTACTGTCTGACTTTAGTTCGAGAGGAGTCGAATAAAGAAGGACTTACTCTCCCTCCTAAGAAAGAAGCGCCAACTTTTAAGTCTCCTTGTTTGGATACCCCCATCATGTACGCTTCATTTGGAGCGTATAAAGCTGGTGCACAAGAACTAAGTGAAAAGAGGACTAGGCTTAGGAAAATCCCTAAGCAGTTATGCGAACGTTCAAGCATGTATTTCATCAATCTTTACTGTTGTTTACTTAAAAGGATTAGAAAATTTCTCGTCCTTAATGTAAGATTCGTCAGTAAGCGTATTGAAAAATGCTTTGATGGCAGACCGTTCATCTGGAGTAAAGTTGAATCGTTTAGGCTGATTATCAAAACCCTTTAATTGGTAACCTAAGTTGGGGTGATCTGCGATACCATTGCTATAGTGATCCAATACATCGTCGAGGGTAGCAAATCTACCATCGTGCATGTACGGGGCGGTGAGCGTTATATTTCGTAGGGTAGGGATTTTAAACTTACCTTCCCATTCTTTTCCTTTCAAATCTAAT
>CAYQRA010000043.1:0-17762 GCA_964419315.1 uncultured Saprospiraceae bacterium
GCTATCACAGAATCACGAACGTTTACTAAAATCGGATTAGGATCACAAGTATCCGTCGCATTGATCGTTGTCGTATCCGCATTTTCGGCACAAGAAATAGTAAGATCTATAGGGAAGGTATTAAATGTGGGAGCTACATTATCTATCACGCTAATAAGCTGAACACCAGTCGCACTGTTTCCACAATCATCTGTAGCAGTATAAGTTCTGGTGATGGTATAAGCTCCTGGGCAAACATCAGTAACGATGACATCACTGACGGAAACTACGGGATCATTATCACAAATATCTGTAGCCGTAACAATTGTGGTATCGGGCGTTTGATTACAATTGAGTATCAAGTCTTCTGGTATTGCACCTAAGATGGGCCCTACCGAATCAATGACGGTTATTACTTGTACCAAAGAATCTCCATTTCCACAATCGTCAACAGTACTCCAAGTTCTAGTGATGATCGTTTCGCCAATACATCCTCCGGGCACAATTACTTCATCATATAGCAAATCAACATCTGGATCACAATTATCTGAAGCAATGATATTAGTTGGTGGATCAGGTACATTTGTACAGTACACTGTTGTATCATTTATTGTAATTGGAATAATTTCCATCGCGTCTTCATCGGTCTGTCCAATCACTAAGTAAGTCAGGGTTTCAATACTGTGCGGTCCGTCGAGATAATCCCATTCATCTATTTGAACTTGAAAACTATTATTGGTAACATTTTTAATTCTTACGGTAGCAGGTTCGTTATTTCGATATTCTAATCCACTCGTAATTATGGAATAACTGGAGTAGGTATTTCTCAAAGTAACCGTTTGCCAAAAATCGGCATCTGCTTGATTGATCGCCAACTTACTTCCCTCTCCTATTACCTTTCCACTAGCATCTAAATAATCTCCTCTGCCATCAAAAACCGTATATCCTAGAACCTCTCCCTCCGAGCGGCTTTCTTCCGAATCACTCGATTTCTCTTCTTGTATCTTTGCTACAAAATATTGATTGGTTGGATATTCTAAGTATCGCAGCGCAGCGGGATCAGAATTATTATAGGTTTGAAGAGTCGTTGCAAAAACAACATCTCCATAGGGCGTAGCCAAATGTATGGTGTCCCAATTATGGTCTATGGTATTGCCTGTAGAATAAGCTTCAAAGGTCGTTTGTCCAGCTTGAAATCCTTCTTCAATAGCCACATAGGAAACTGTTTCTCCTGCATGTACTTGATCCCCTCTTTCTTCTTCATCAAGTTTGAGTTGGAAACCGGTAGTGGATACATTTCTAATTCTCGCAACTACTGCTTCACTTCCGTTCACCGAGGTAACTTGTACGAGTACAACGGGCTTGGTGGAAAAGGTTCCGGGGAAGGATACGGATTGCCAGCTAGTCGTAACTCCGTCTATCTGATCATACATTATCCTTCTTCCGTCAGACATGGTTCGTTCAAGGGTGGACACTAATGTTCCACTAATTGTACCGATAACTGGAGGCACCGTATCTTGAACGGTAACGACTTGAGAAGAGGTACTCGTATTATTACATTGGTCTGTTACGGTCCAATTTCTGGTCAAGATATATTCATTACAAGCTCCATCTACTCTTACTTCTGAATACTCTACAAAAATTTCGTTTTCCGCAGAACAATTATCTGAAAAGTCAGGGGTCAGTAAAAGGTAAGTTTGATCACAATTTACCTTAAGGTCTTCTAATGGTTCGATGATCGGAGCAACGGTATCAATTACGGTAATCGTTTGTACTGCCGAAGTCGTATTGCCACAATCATCCGTTGCAATCCAAGTTTTGGTTAATTGGTAATCATAAATGCAAGAACCATCAACTCTTATTTCCGTATAATCAAGTTCGATATCGCTATCACAATTATCAGAAAAGCTTGGCTGAAAATAAACATCAAGAGTACCAACATCTTGACATTCCACCTCAACGGTACTCTGAATAGAAACCAATGTAGGAGCCGTCAGATCTCTTTGTATAAGATATTGCGTATGTGTTTTTTCATTACCACAATCATCGGTTGCAGTAAAAGTTCTGGTAACGATACAAACATCACAAGTCACCTCAGGAGGTAAATAGCAATGATTGACAATTGAAGCTTTCGAATCATTTCTAACTGCAGAATTATGATTTAACCACCTCACTCTAACAGAATGAATTCCTCCCGAATAGGGAGAGAAAAAATAGCTAACACCCGACGGTGCCCAAAAACCACCCGAAGCACTCCCTCCTATAACATCCCAGTTGACATATACTGGAAAAGCATTAGGGTTGGTCAATTCCCAACGGCGATTCTGCGTAGGAAATTCGGTACAAATGGCTGCAAGACTAAGTCCTCCAATCCCACCAGTACTAGACGGAACCCCAGGATCTGGTGATTCCGCTATATAGATTATGGAATCGGCAATTTCTTGATATGCTAAAAAATTATTTTCACAAACAGTACTGGTATAAACCATTTGAACATCTGAATCACAATCATCTGTAGCTGTGATCAGAGCAGGATCGGGAAAAGAAGCATCACAATCAATGATGGTGTCATTGACCCCTACAAAGTCAGGAGGAGTTGTATCCTCTAAAGTTATTCTTTGGGTTTGAGTCGTACGAAAACCACAACTATCTTCTGCAATCCACTGACGAATAATAATAGAATTTCCCTCGCAAGTTCCGTCTGTGATATTTTGGGAATAATCCACAATGACATCATCATCACAATTATCTACAGCTCCAATAGTCGGAGGAGCAGGAATCGTAGCCGCACAATCTATTGTAACATCTTCTGGTGTTCTGTCCATAACTGGAGGTACCGTATCTATCACGGTTACAATCTGAGTCATGGTGTTTCCATTGCCACAAATGTCTGTAGTAGTCCACGTTCTGGTAAGGGTATAATTCCCTGGACAACTTCCAGGAGTCATGTCTTCTGTAAAAGCTAAACTAGGATCGGGATCACAATTATCAGAAACCAAAATTTCTGGTGTTCTAGGAACTTCATCACATTCGGCAGTGATGTCTGCTAAATTTCTAGAGAAAGATGGAGCCTCTGAATCTTCGACAGAAATGGAATCCGTAATTACATGCAAACAACCTTCTAAGTCAGCATTCAGAGTAATTATCTGTGTTCCACATTGATCAAAAGTAACATTGTGAGGTCCTTTCCCGGAGGCAGTAGAAGGGCTAGCATTGGGGCCAAAGTCCCATTGATAATCCCCTCGATCTTCATCATCTACGGCAGAGATACTTGCTGTTTCATAAACACAAATATCGTCTGGTGATACAATAGTAGTGGTTGGATTAGAGTAATCGACCACAAAAATCATAGAATCTCTTGCACAGGATCCCCAATCGGTATCTTCAACAACTACAGAATACGTCCCAGGACTGGTAACGACTAAAAAATTATCGTTGACAGCAGGTCCACCATTCCAATAGTACACATAATTTCCAGGAATATCCAAATTAGCAAATATGGTAGTAGAGCTGACCGTTTCACAATAGTATACCGTGTCGGGAATACTTGTAATCATAAAATCAGGGCTAAAGTTAACTCTGACGGTATCACAAATTATTGGATATACACCTTGGCAAATAGGTGTTTCTGCTTCGCCACAGACTTCATAATCGACAAAAGTTGGGGCAGTAGAAGGAGCATTTACATTTACACTTAGACAACCCATGGTACAATCTAGATAAGCATCATAAGCTCCAGTACCAGAAGTAATATCTTTCCAAACTACAGAAGATTCGATAATTCCAGAGACAGAGATTTCAGCTTCACAACCTTCTTTTACCGTAGTACCTATAGAAGCGATTTCACCTGGAATAGAAGTTACACTATAGCGGTTTTTATTATTACCTGGTTTACAAAAGGTAATTGTGAAAGGCCCCTGACCTGCTAAACATAATTCCTCTCCTACAAAGGTTGGATCATTACAATCTACCTGATAATATAAAGCGCCTCCCGGAGCAGCTCCAGAAAAAATATCGAAAACTAGACCAATAGAACCTGGTGCAAGGGTAACTTCAAACTCGACACAACGAGAAGGTGGTATCCCTATAGGATCACCACAACAAGTGCCACAACGTCTTTCATTATCGGAAATATAAACACCAGCAGGGTCGCTGGACAGGTCGGCTATAAAGAATGGGGTACATGGATCACAAAGCCCCGACTGAGCATTAGCCGAGTCAGGTAATAGTAATAATAGTAGTACCAAAAATAATAAAGCAGTTTTTATCTGTTCCTGCATGTTTTAACCGAAATGGAGTTTTAACATGGGTTCTTGTTACCGATTTTAGTCTTTTGTTTATAATATTATCAAAAGAGCAAAATACAGCAATCACAAATTTCTTTGATTCTATCCACAGAATCTCGGAGATACCAATACAATCATTATGCCCAAAAAGTCTTATATGAATAAAAAAAATCTTTATATTCAACTTCCGACTATTGATAAACCTAGAAAAATCAATAAAATATGGATAATGAAATTCTTCCATTTGTAATCTGGTGCTTTCTTAGTACCTGATTCATTAGGCTTTAAGTACATGACGTTTCGCGTATATGTTACCAAAATCACCATTCTATTAGTCAACAAAAAGAAAATATTCTTATCCATATTATTTTTGAATAAAATCAGAATTATTGAGGAGAAGGTGTCGTTTCCTCCATTTGGCAGCAAGAGTCACCATACATTTGAGAAGAAAAAAACATCTCCCATTTTGAAAGGAAAAGAAAATAAAAGGCTCTGGGAAAGGCCAGTATCGAGGTGAGCACCTCATTCTAAACGTTTTTTAATCCAATAGAAATCCCGAATTCTGGAAGGCTCCAAAATTCGGGATTTGTCAAAGAACGATAATAATTAGTTTACAAGATTACTTTGCACTTGAGCATTAAAAGGAGACAATATTTTGGAATAAGAATTTTATTCCACCTGAATCTTACTGTACGATTAGTTTATAAGTACTCCTCCCCTCTTCTCCTATCAATTGTACAAAATACAAACCTTTGGCCTGACCTTGGACTTGAAAAGGAATTTCCCTTTTCTGATTGACATCAATTCCTGATTCTTGTAAGACCAAACGACCTTGAATATCTCTCACTTCCAAAGTCAAATCTTTAAAATCACCTTCTAGTTGTAGGAAGAATCTACCATCAAGGCTAGGATTAGGAAAAATCTTTATTTGGTTTTCATTGACTAAATCAGAATTGGCTAATTGGCATATTCCAGTATTGATCACCTCTATGGAAATAGGATCTGATGTTATAGGGTTCTCGGTAATACACTCCTCAGATGAAGTCAATCCACATTCAACCATATAGGTTCCAAGGGGAAGATCGGTGAGGCTCAATACGGGGGCATTTTCTCCGACGGTAGTCATCCCATCCAAAGTCCATTCATAACTTGGATCACTTCCACCATTGCTAGTCGAAGCAATAAAAGATAAAGTATCTCCGATGCAAACTACGGTTTCATTGACCGCAATATCAATCGCTGACATCACATTTTCATTGACTTTAAAAATAATGGAATTAGAGATAACAGGACTTTGAGCTACACAATCCAACATCGAATTCAATTGACATTGAACGACATCTCCATCTGCTAAACTATTCGTTATAAAAACAGAACTGTCTACATTCTGATCCATTCCATTCACTAGCCATTGATAAACATCGTCAGCAGCTCCATTTTCAACATCTGCAAGGATCCTAACTTCTTCGCCTTGGCAAATAGAAAGCGCTGGCGCATCTATTGAAACGCTTACTTCGAGCACTTCATTTACACTGATGATTACTGGTGAAGCGTTCACTGTATCTTCCACTATACAATTTCTTGAAGAAACCATCATCACAGAAATTTCATCTCCATCAACGGCATTGTCCCAAGTATACAAAGGAGTATTTGTTCCTGACGGAATACCATTGACAAACCATACAAACTCAGGATTAGCTCCGCCATATGCTGTAATGGCTTCTAGCGCAACTGTTTCTCCCGCACAAATAACAATTTCGGAAGGCTCCAGATATACCTCCGCTTCCGCAAACATTTGCACTTGAATTTCAATGCTATTTGAATTGACTGGATTTTCTTGAGGACAAGCGTAGGAAGACATTAACTCACAGGTGACTTGATCGCCATCCTTCAGGGTATCCAATATCAACTGGTCGCCAGTATTGGGAATTAATATATTATTGAGGTACCATGAAAATTCGGGATCATTTCCTTCATTATTGGTGGTCGCTTGAAAAATAACTTCTTCTCCTTCACAGATACTCGTAACAGAAGCATCTATCATTATTTCTGGTTGGAGTAAAGGAGTTACCGCAATCGTAATCACCGGAGAGAAAGCTGGGTTATTGCTCGTACAATTTTCTGAAGATTGCAATTCGCAACTAATTTGATCGCCATCATTGAGATTACTCAACACAATACTTTCTCCAGAACCTGGAATTAGCTGGCTATTGAGGTACCAAAGATATACTGGATCCGTTCCCGGATTCTGAGCATTGATTGTAAAATCTACTGACTCGCCTTGACAGATGCTTTGTGAAGAAGCTTGGATATCAATATCTACGGCCAAGATTTCTGCTACACTGATTTCAATACTATTGGAATTGGCAGTACTTCCGGTTGTACAGGATTCGGAAGAAACCAAAGTGCAAGTCACCATATCGCCATCATTGAGGTTATTCAATTGCAATTGATTTTGATTATTGCCAACGCCTTGTCCATTCACCAGCCAATTATAAACAGGCACATTTCCTTCATTGCTACTAGTACTAGTAAACGTAATTGTTTCGCCCGCGCAAATAGTTTGGGTCGAAGCTGCTATGTCTATACTTACCTCCAATAAAGGATTCACCGTCAAAGAGATCACTTCACTCTCTGCTACATCTGCCATGCTACTGGTAGCAGAGCAAGTATAATCCGCATCATCACTAGTGGTCAAGGAAATAAAAACTAAAGTGCTATCGGTCGCTCCGTTGATGTTTATTCCATCTTTTTTCCATTGATAAGTAAAAGGGGGCGTTCCAGCAGGTACTACAAAAAGGGTTTCTGTTTCACCAGCACAATAGGTATTACTGTTGGATTGTGCAAAAATGCTTGGCGCTTGATAATTCGATTGGTATTCATAGACACCAAGATCAACGACTCCATTAAATACCCGAGTAGCATTGTCTAAATCAATATTTATTCCGGTCGCATTTATTGCCGCATTATCTCCGATATCTTTAGCTGGTGAAGTTTCTTCTAGGTGTAAATTTTCAAAAGCTTCATTAATAAACAATGGATCAACATTGAAAAGCAATCCACTTCCGCAAGTCACTGTACTGTTTGGATCTGTATTCAATTCCGTACAATCAGGCAAAGGAAAAAGACTGTGGCTGATCGTCGGTTGGGCATAGCCATTTTGAAAAACCAAACCAAAACCAGAGGTAGAAATATTTTTCCAAAAGATACAATTGGTCACTACTGGCCTTACGGTTCCGGTAGGATCGGCAGCTTGGTTGTAGACACAAGGGCCAACATCTGCTTCATTTTTAAAGAAAGTACAATTCGTGATTTGGGGACTACTTTCTCCGTTTACTCCTCCATAATTATAAATAGATCCAGCGGCTGCTCCTTTATTTCTGACAAATAAACAGTTGGTAATCACGGGATTGGAATGACCAGATTTTCCAAAATTATACATTCCTCCACCATACATTCCTGCTGTATTTTGGGTAAAGATCGAATTGGAAATCGTAGGATTAGAGTTACCATCTTGACCATTAAAGTATAAGGCTGCTCCGGAAGCATTGGTAGTATTATTGGTAAAGGTGCAACGATCAAAGGAGGGATGAGCATTGCCATCAAAAGGACCTTGACTATAGACTCCTCCTCCTCCCAGATTTGAAAAATTATTGGACCAAGAACAATCTTTGTAAACCGGATTGCAAGTTCCTTCAAAGCTACCGTCATTTAAAATACCTCCACCAAGGTTGGCAGAGTTACCGATAAAACTACAATTATCATAATTGGGAAAACTTGTTCCTCTATTGCCAAATTCGACGATCGCGCCGCCCCAATTGGTAGCGGTATTATTTTCGAAAAGACAATTATTATAAGTCACCGCACTACTTCCA
The DNA here is from genome assembly GCA_964419315.1 of uncultured Saprospiraceae bacterium. Lineage (GTDB taxonomy): Bacteria > Bacteroidota > Bacteroidia > Chitinophagales > Saprospiraceae > CALLVY01. The sequence continues at coordinate 8,141 of CAYQRA010000043.1, forward strand.
TCTTCAGAGGCTTGATTGTAAATAGCTCCGCCATTATTGGAATTATTATTTTTAAAAGTACAGTTGACAAACACCGTGGCGGTTTGTCCGCTAAACACCCCAGAGTTGAACACCGCACCTCCACTATTAACCGATTCATTATCGTTAAATTCGCAATCATAAATCTCAGGACTACAGCTTCCACCGAAGCCACCATAATTCATCATTGCTCCACCAAAACCACGTCCGTAGTGATCGGTGAATTTACAATTCCTAATTGTAGGATGAGAAGAACCATTGACCGAGCCATCATTATACAAACCCGCTCCACTATTGATTCGAAGATAGATATCATAACTCGCGTTATCCGCATAGCCTTTGGTAATCTCAAAGCCATCAATAATCGTAGCCGCACTTACATTTTTGGTATAAAGAATAGAATAAGCATTATTCCAGTTATTTCCATCCTGATCAATATCGCCGCTAAGAATCGTTGGATTGGCCGATACATCTCTTTGACTTAAGGCCGATTCCGTACCATTGAATCCACCATAGATGGCGACGCCATCTGGAATTTCAAAAGGCGTATCTCTTTCACTATGAGTACAGGTATTGCACAAAATGGGATAATAAGTACCTTGAGCGATCCAGATTTGGGTCCCCGCAGTACTTTGTGACAACATGGCTTGTATATCTCCGCTGGCATTCGCCCAAGAAGAACCATCTCCTACTCCTCCAGCTTTCACATAGAAAGTCTGTGCATGGAGGTTGGAAAAACCAACGAAATAAAGGGAAAGCAATATTATTAGGTGACGCAGCATGGGACTTTATTAAAATTAAGGTATCAGGAATACAGGGTGCAAAACTGCACGATCTCCGTGTTGATTCCAATGTCAAGGCTTAAAGGTTAAATTCGTGGGGCCAACAACTATACCGTTATATTTCAATAACTATGCAAATCTACACAATTGCTTGCTTTAAATGGCTTCTATTTCCTATTAAAAGCAAACAAGAGACATTCCGTATGAAATGTCTCTTGTTTCTATCTTCTGTAAAGAGGAGCAAATTCGTCGATTTTATCTCAATAAAGAGACATTCCCTTGCTCATAATATTCTTCATCATCCAGACAGGTCACTCTCAGATAGTATCCAAAAACATCTGAAGACAATTGTTTGCCTTTATAGGTTCCGTCCCAACCATTGTCAACATTATTGCTTTCAAATACTTTCTCTCCCCAACGGTTGTAGATAACGAAGTGGGCTTCTTTTACAAAACTTCCTCTCAGGAATAAGACATCATTATTATCGTCTCCATTTGGAGTAAAGGCATTAGGGAAAAACAAGCTCTCTACACATGGCGTAACGACTACGACTTCTACGGTACGTTCTATCGCACAACCAATTTCGGTTTTGATTTCTACATTATAAAGGGTCGTTTCTGTTGGACTTGCTACTGGATCAGGAATATTGGAGTCAGAAAGTGTTTCTTCTGGAAACCAAGCATACTCATAACCATCATCCCCTACTACATTTAGTTGAGAAGATTCTCCCAATCGAATCGTATCAGGATCTGCGACTGCTAGAATATCTGGGTTGACGTCTTGGACTCTCAATAATAAACTATCCTCCATAGAACAGCCAAAGTTATTACTAATCTCCGCAACAACAAATGTGGTTTCAGAAGGTGCTACTACTGGTTCCTCAGGAATAGCATTGTCTATCGTGGCATTTTCAACAGACCAGATAAATTCTAATACCTCTCCAGTGGATAAAGAAATAATAGGTTCTACATTAACTTTATCATCTGCACAAACATCCATTGGTTCTCCCAACTCTACTTGTATGGTTTGGTTTTTAAGTTCTACACTATCCATGTTTTCACACATCGTTGTTGGATCTACCACCCTTACATAATAGGTCACAGAATCTCCTGGTAGAATCGGTAAACCGTTATAATTAGCACCAGACACCGATGGCGTAAACTGATCATTGGTCGACCATTCGTAATTACTTGCAGGGTTGGTACTAGTCGCCGTAAATTCATTGGGCTCCGTCAAGGTACAAGCAATGCGATCTCCTAGGATATCAATCGTAGGCAAATCATTCACCGTCAAATCTACCGTCCGTATCACAGGACACCCAGGCATGGATGGATCGGTAATGGTTACGGTATAAATACCTCTTTGTTCGGGGTTCAAAATCACAGGATCTGGTTTTGTTGGATCATCCAAACCACCACCCGGAGACCATTCATAAATAAAGGAGGTCGTATCCCCGTCTGCATTTAGCTGTAGCTCAACGCCCATACAAGCAGATAGCATCGGGGTAACCATTGGGTCAAAAATAAATTCTTCTACAGTTACACTTGCAGTACTCATACAGCCTCCGACGCTTACTTCAACAGTATAAGTCATGGTATCTGCAATCGGTACTTTAATCATTGTGGTATCCATTTCTAAGATCGTCCCCAACTCATCTTTCCAAATGATAGTAGCGTTAGCAGAAGAAACCACCACTACGGTAAGTTTTACAGAATCACCACAAGCCACTGTATCCTGAGTCAATTGGATGTTCAAAGAATTTAGAGCACTGACCTCATATGGTCCACCCACAACGGTACATCCATTGGCATCCGTAATCGTCACCGCGTATTGTCCAGCGGGGAGTCCACTTTGAGAACCAGAGTTAGGAAGCATGGAAGACCACGAATAATCATAAGGGCCTGTTCCGCCTGTTGGAACGACATCTATCGCTCCGTCGTTACCGCCTTCACAAGGTATATTTACGACATCCGAACTCAAGATAGCCAAGCTATTGTCGGCAGTCACCATTATAGAATCCAAGCTAGTAGTACATCCTGCTATATCTGTAATTGTTACAGAATATTGCCCTGTACCTAAGCTATCAATAAAAGACGAATCAGCAGGATTTGGACTCCACTGATAAGTGTAAGGCCCCGTTCCTCCACCTGGCGTTATGGTAATCGTACCATCCATATTGGCATCACAACTTACTTGCCCCACCACAAAGGTTCCGGTTAGGGAATAAACATCTGCATTAATATTAATTTCCTCCGTAATTGCACATCCATTAGCATCCGAAGCAATAACCGTGTAGGTTCCTGCATCCAAGTCTAATCGATCTTTAGGATCATCGGTAGAAGGATTGATATCTAACCAGTCAAAATTAAAATCTCCTGTCCCGCCAATCACTTCTACCAATTCGATAGAACCTTCTTGGATACAGTTTTTGTTTTCAACTGCAATATCAATATCTATTTGTTTAGGGTAAACAATTTCGAAGCAAGTCGTTCCAGCAATACAATTATTAGCATCACGGATTACGGCACAATAATTTCCGGGTGGCAAATTGCCAGATTGAAATTCATTATTGCTCGCATCAAGAATTCTAATTACAGCAGGTCCTACAAATCCAGGAGCTGTATTCAAATTGATTAGATCGACGGTCGCGTCATCCAGCCCCGTACAAGAAGTATTGACTACGGGATCAATATTTAGAGACGCAGAAGGAACATTTTCTGACAAGCCGAAAGTGATTTCTTTTTGACATCCAGTGGCCATATCTGTAACTGTTACCGCATACACTCCACCAGCAAGGTTGCCCTGAGTATTGGTACCACTTCCCCAGCTATAAGAATAATTATTACTACCTCCGGTAACCTCCAAAGTAACTTCTCCATTGGCGGTGTTACAATCTGGATATTGATTGATCACTGCTTGTATCTGTAGTGGATTATCTTCTCCTACTTCTACCGTAATAAAATCAATACATCCTCCAGGAGTAGCAGGATCAGAGATTTGTATAAAATAAGTGCCCGCTGACAAATCAGAACGAGATGCCCCCATAAAACTATCACTCCATAGGTATTCATAAGTTGCCGGAGTCAGGTTAACGGTTCCGTCAGCAAGGTTACAACTCGCGTTCACTGCATTGATCTGAACATCATCAAACCCACCCGTTGCTCCTACGGTAAAGGTTTCTTCCGAAACACAAGTAGGATCTGTTTTGTCTACAATTCTTACGGAATAAATACCAGGGCCGACACCTTGGATTTTATTATCAAAACTAATATTAGGCGTCCAGATAAAATTATAATCTGCAATATTTCCAGCAACATATACGGTCGCTTTTCCATCAGTAAATCCACAATGCGCTTCGATGACCACTACACTGGTAACTACTGGCGGTGCACAATTACAAATATCTTCTATGGCGATTCCGTCTACAATTACGGCACAACCATTTACATCGGTAATGGTAACAGAATAACTTCCTTCCTCCAGATTATTGACACTTTGGGTATTAGCCGTAAAAGCGCCAGGGCCAGACCAAGCAAAAGTAAAACCACCATTTCCGCCACTTACATCTACCAAGTCGATAGTTCCACCAGCAATACAATCTTTATCCAATACATCTACATCTACATCAATTTGACTAGGGCTGATTACTTCAAAGCAATCGCCTCCAACGGCACATCCAGTATTGTCAAAAACTGTAATACAGTAATTTCCGGGAATTAGACTTCCATTGGTTTGGATAACATTAGCGGCATCTGTGATGACCACTGTATTATTTGGATCATCAGGAACCACCGTGTATTGTACGGTTCCATCCGAACTACCTGCACAGGTTACGGCCACTGGAGAAATGGCATCAACCGCAACATTTCCGGTACTGGCCGTTAGTACAAAGCAAGTCGTTACCACACAACCAGTAGGGCCATTATCCGTAACCGTTACGCAGTAAGCACCAGGAGCTAGATCATTTCTATCTGCCCCAGTTCCACCATCGCTCCAAGCATAAGAATAATTAAAACTTCCACCGCCAACGGTGATAGAAACGGCACCGTTATTGGCTCCACAATCTGGCTGTTGAGTAATATTCGGCGTTGCATTTAAGGGTATAAATTCTTCAATGACAACTTCGATGACATCTACACAACCGGTATTTGGATCGGTAACGGTTACTTGGCATTCGCCAGCAGGAAGATTGGTTGGATTATTCCCGACATAACCATTACACCATTCGTAAGTTAGACCGATTGGACCTAATACTGCGGTACCGTTGGTTTCCTTACAAGTAGCAGGAGTAGTTGATAATATTTGTACCACAGGGCCATCAATGACTCCTAGGGTGAAGGTTTCTGTTGTTGTACAGGTCGCATCTGTTAGATCGGTAATTACTACCGTATAAGTTCCGGTTGGCAAACCAGTAGCACTATTAGTTGTACTCACATTTGGTGTCCAAACAAAACTATATCCACCAGGTCCACCCGCTACATTTACGGTTGCTTGTCCATCGCTATTTCCACAAGTCCCTTCAAAGACCACTACGCTCGTCACCACAGGATTGGTACAGGTTGGCGGATTTACACAATCATCAATGATCGTAATAGGATTAGGATTGGTAATGGCGGTACAGCCATTGGCATCCGTAACAGTTACGCTATAAGTACCCGCTGTAAGATTATTTATGGTCGCTGTATTTCCAAAAGCAGGATCACTCCAAGCATAAGTATACCCTGATGTTCCGCCACTCACATTGAGAGCAATACTACCATTCCCAAGCGTACAAGTCTCATCAACCGTGCTTACTTGGATATCAATTGGCGCAGGTTCTGTGATGGTAACGGAAGCGATTGCGGGGCAACTATTCGTCGCACCAGTAACGGTTACGTTATAAGTTCCTGCTGGAAGATTTACAGCACTAGAAGTGGTTTGCATCAAAGGATCATCCCATTGATAAGTATATGGAGGAATTCCAGAAGCCGCAATCACGGTAGCGGTTCCCTCATTGGCTCCATTACAAAAAACATTAGTCGAAGTCGTCGTAAGGGTCAATCCACCGGGGAGAACTTCTACTTCGGCACAACCTGAGCCAGTACATCCAAAAGCATTGGTCACGGTTACGCAGTAGATTCCTGCTGGTAAATCCAAAAGTTGATAATGGGTAGATCCGGTACTCCATTGGTAAGTATAAGGTCCAGTATCTCCCAATTCAGATTTCACGACATCTACTTTACCATCCGAACAACCAGCACTTGTTTCATAAGTAGCAGCTAGTACCACATTGAGCGGAGTGCTTTCCCCAACCACTGCAGTTTCGGTAGCTGTTGCTCCCAAATCATCGGTCACGGTAACCATATAAGTTCCAATCGGCAAACCACTTACCGTTTGAGTGGTAGCTCCGGTGTTCCAAAGGTAGGTATAAGGAGGAAGCCCTCCGTCTGGCACTGCGGTAACCACTCCATTAGAAGCACCTGCACAGGTGGCATCTCCAACATTGATGGTGACATTAAGAGCTATTGCATCTTCGGTTAAGTGGAGGGAATTCGAATTCCTTTCCGCTGTAGCAGAAAATGCCAACAGACAGATGGAAAAGGAGAGGATGAGTATTTGTAGCGGACGTTTCATCTTATTCAAGATTGATGTGTTTTTTAAAAGTGTGTTTTTCAACGCTTAAGTAATTGGTCAAAAATAAAATAGCCTTAGTCATGGCCTATCCATATTTTGAACAGTTCCTTTAATAAGTCTAAGCTTATCGAGTTCCCATTGATTTATTATCGCTTTCGCAATCGGCACGAACTCCAGAAACATTTAAAATTTCTACTCTTCGTTCCTGAGAAGCATCGACACTATAGATAGACGCTTTTTTGTTGCTTCGGTCTTCACTTCCTCCTTGAGCAAGTGATTCTCCGTAAGGTTCTTTGTTAATTTTTATCAAACTCGCGTAGGATTTCAAAGCACCCCCGCGATATTCGTATAAATATTTTTCAATGCTGTAAATTCTTCTTTCTGTCAATAGCTCATTATAAGCTGGTTTTGCCAATGGGCTGGCATAGCCTTTGATCGTGATGACTACTGGTTCTCTACTATCTGTAGTACTGAGGTAAGTGTATAATTTTTCTGCAAAATCTTCTAAGCGATTGAAGTTGCTGGTAATTTCATCAAAGAAATACCGAACCCGATCTTTGCTTTCTTCATCATCAAAAGCTCTTAGGTATTCATTTTTTCTAGATTCTGCGGTGTAGAGTCGATAGACTTCTTCATAATTAGTCTCTGTTTGACCACCAATAATGATATTTCTACTGGTTTCTTTATTCCAAGTTTTTCTGATTTTCGGATAATCATTATCGAAATACAAAGCGATCGCTGGAAAATCACCAAAAGGCTCTTTACACAAACGCAAAATTCTTTCCAAATGGGTAGGTACTATAGGGATATCATCCGTAAAAACCTCCACTTTGGCGGAAGAATAACCAGGTTTGGTCGCAATCAAATAATAGCGTTTCTTAAAATTAAGACCATAATCAAATTCGTTGCTATCGTATTTTGTTTTGGAATCTAAGGTTGCGCTTGGCTCCTCTACCAGTTGGACCGTAACGCCATTTAGAGGTTCTCCCGTTGATTTGTCTATTGTTTTTGCCAAAACATCAATTTTTGGCGTTAGGTATAATTCTTTGACAATCGTTCCAGATTCTGTTCTTTCATAAGTATCAAAATCTGTGGCATCTGGATCGTATCCTTCCTTACTACCATTTACAGTATAAGCTTCTTGGAAATCAATATCGTAGAAGAAATTAAATTTGTTTTCAGGACCTTGCGACTCTACCGTTTTGATTCCTTCTTTCCCAAGTGTGACTACCGTTTCGGTCAATTCCTCTCGCGTAATACTGTTGTACGTTTCTACGATCAAATCTACATACGGAACATTGGTCGCATAGATATCATCACAAACACATTCGGCAGCAGTGGTGTCTTTACAGATTCCTCCGGGGCGATTAGAAGAAAAATAAGCCCGATCTCCTTTTTCATTTAAACTTAAATAAACTTCGTCGTAGCTAGAATTCACTTCCGCTCCGGTATGAACGGGAGCAGACCATTCGTTTCCATTTTTTCCAGATTTGTAAACATCAAATCCACCAAGGGTCTTTCTACCATCGGTACTAAAGAATAAAGTATTTTTTCTAGTATGAAAATAAGGAGTGATGTCATCACTAGCAGTATTGATGGCACCAACATTAAATGCAGCACCAACATCGCCATCTTTAATAATGCTACACCAAATATCTAATCCTCCCATTCCACCAGATCGATCACTTGCAAAGAACAAAAGTTCTTCTCCCGTTTTGCGATCAATACCTACGGTGGGATGTGTTGAGGTAAAATTATTTTTATTGAGGGCTAGCTTTTTCGCATCTCCCCAACTCTCTCCATCTTGATCTCGATAATAAAGATCACAACGGTATTTGTTGATTCCTTTTTGTTCGCAGATGGTAAAATAAATACGACTACCATCTTCACTAATTGCAGTATGTGAAACCGATTGTTCCGTTCCTCCCAGTCCACTAACTGGTGTTGCTAAAACCCCGTTTTCACTCGATAAGATTCTCGCGAATGGTGCTTTATCCTCTCCGGCAAAATTGCGGATAGAAGAATAGTACAATATATCATTTCTGGAAAGTGGTGCGATATCGGTATATCTAGAATTGATAGTGGTATCGAGGTGTTCGATAATTTCTGGATCTTTTATGGGCATGGGACTATTGATATTCAGGATTGGAGTATCCATCAAATCTTTTGCCCAAGTGCATTGCTCGATCTGCTCGGTAGCTTTTTCAGCTAAAGTGGAAGAAGCATGTGCGGCCAAAAACTTTTCAAAGAGTTTTTTGGCTTCGTCATATTTTCCCAATCTTTTCTTGGTCATTCCCATCCGATAATCGAGGTCTGGAAATTCTTCTTGGCCACCATTATCATTGGCCCATTGGTAATATCGCTCTGCACGATTGAATAATCGGAAATTATAAGCAGCTCCTGCCGCATTATAATAACCATTCAAATCTTGGTATCCCGCGTCGTCTAAAAGGACATCGTAATAACCAATCGCAGCAGAGTAATCTTCTGCCGCAATGGCATCCATTGCTGCTTTTTCATAAACTTTGCGGCCTTGAGCAAAGCTCAATTGACTTACAAAAACAAATAAGGATAGAAGTAAAAGTGCTTTTTTCATCTTCTGGTGATTGACATTATACATAAAAAACAATACCAATAAATATTTAAGGTTGCATATATACCGGACAAGTCGGACAAAACTCCATATTTGGTGCTGGTCTAAAGACATACTGAACCGAAAATTCTGGTCCACCAAAACCTGAAGAAGCCGTTTTGAATTGAGTAAGGTTGATGTCGTAGCTAATTCCGACCATCCAATCTCTAAAATTGAACTCAATACTTGGAATCAGAGCATCTCCGTTACCAAAACCAATAGTATTCCAACGGTAGGCTAAGCCTAAATCAATTGCCAATTTTTGGGTAACTGTTTGATTTACATGAATTCGACCTGCTGCACCGATCAAGTTTTCGCGGAATACATCCTGTCCTCTTCCCAGAGCATGCACCAATAAATCAAACTTTTTACCCAATTGGAATTGACTTAAAAAGTATGCATTAAATCTTTGGCACAACTTGATCCCTTCTTCATCCCAGAAACTAGCATTGGGTTCATTGATGTGAAACCAACCTAAACCTGCATTGAAATTGGTACGAGAAGTCGGTTTGTTAAACCTCCAGTTGAAACCACCAGAGAAATCACCATAAAAAGCGGATCGATCAGAAAAATCTTC
>CAYQRA010000044.1:0-17423 GCA_964419315.1 uncultured Saprospiraceae bacterium
TTGTTGTAGATTCTGTATTTATGACTACCGTCAATAATGAGGCTTTTAGAAGCTATAGCACTATCGATGCTCCTAACCATCCTAACTTTCTAGAAGCTGGCTTTGGCTATGATTATCTGCAGGGAGGAACTGCCTTCAACGAAAAAATTGGCTACTATGGCTATGGAAATCCGCTGGGAGGACCTAATGATGTGGTTCTCGCTGCGGGAAACGCGGGTCGAATGCGCTGCTATCACGATCCCCTTTTTGCTTATCCAACAACCGATACAACCTTTTGTGATCCTTATGTTTTTGTGGAAGCAGTTGAAGAACGAACAACATTGGATCTCCAACTCTTCCCTAATCCCAACCAAGGAGATCTTTTATTTGTAGAAGGCAACTTAGCCGACTATCGTTTACAAATCATTGAACTCTCCGGAAAATTATTAATAGAACAATACCTTAAAGAACCTCAGCAAAGACTCGCTATAGATATTAGTACTCTAGAAAACGGTATGTATTGGGTCAAAATCCAAACGAAAGATGGTCTTTCTTTGGTCCAAAAAATAATCGTCTTGCGGAGTTAAATTTACTTTAGGAAGGAAAAGCAAGGCGGTTTCTTGGAGGAACCGCCTTGCTCAATACTTACTTAGCCGCTTCGTATTTGGCTCTAAACTTTTGGTCTAAGTCTTTCTGTTTATTTCCCAAATCAATTTTTCGTCCATTGATAAATGCTTGTTCTAATTTGCAGGTACGCATATCTAGGGCATCGCCCGCAGAGATAAATAAGGTCGCGTCTTTTCCCTCTTCCAAAATACCTGTGTTAGCATCAATACCTAAAATCTGCGCGGTATTTCCGGTCAAGGCAGCTACTGCTGCTTCATAAGGCAATCCATAGCCCACTGCATGGCCTGCTTGAAAAGCTAGATTTCGCTGCTCCCAACTTCCCCGCAAATAAAAACAAAATGGGATTCCTGCGCTATGTAAAGCCGCCGCAGTTTTATAAGGTTGATCAATGTCTTCATCTTCCCTCGAAGGGAGACTGTGTACTGCATTGAGTACGATTTCTGCTTGGTGTTCTTTTAGGAAAGGAATAATACGCCAAGCATCTTGAGCGCCTACGAGTACCGGTGTGATTCCCTGCTCTTTGGCAAAGAGAACCGCAGCCGTCAATTCTTTGACTCCTTGGGCGTGGATGAATAATTTTTTTGTGCCGTCAAACAATCCTTTACTCGCTTCAAATTTCAAATTCAAAGGATTGGGATTGGTCTCTTGTGCATAGGCTTTTGCTGCTGCAAAAAAACTTTCGACTTCTCGGATTTGATCATCGTATTTGTCGTTGGCAGTAATTGTTCCCGGAGCAGACCACCACCTTGTCCGCTTAAAAAAACGAGGCCAATTGAGATGAATCCCTTTGTCTGTCGCTTGGGCCGCATCTTCCCAATTCCAAGCGTCTAATTGTACCACAGTTGACTGTCCCGGAATCCGTCCTCCTTGTGGAGTGATTTCTGCTAGTAAAACCCCATTTGATCTTACGGTAGGTGTTATTTTAGAATCTGTATTATAAGCAATGATGGATCGAATATTGGGATTCATCGAACCCACTTCTCGCATATCTCTGGTAGCCCTTACGGCATCAATTTCTGTTAAGCCAAGCGTCGTCCCAGGAGCAATAAATCCAGGATAAATGTCCTTACCTGTAGCGTCAATCATTTGATAATTGATCGAGGGAGCTACCTTAAGTGTTGTAGCATCTCCCACCATTGTAATTTTTCCGTTTTCAAAAGCAATGAGGCTATTGGCAATTACTTTTCCATTGCCCAAATGAGCAGTAGCTCCTTTGATCAGAATCGCTTGGGATTGCGCGGGGGCAGGAGTACGTTGTGCCAATACATTTATCCCAAACAAAAATAAAATACCAAATACTATTATCGAAGATCTCATGAATTGTCTTTTTTTAGATTTAGAAGTCTTAAGTCGTTCGACAGAATTTTTGATCCGTCACTTACTAAAAAATTGAAGGGATAAACGCTAGTGCATTTCATCGTGCACATCATCGCAATGATACAGGTGTTTAAACTTTTTCGTTGGGGGGCCACTCTTCCCTCCGGGGCTATCATCTCCAATCATTTTTTGAATCAACCGAGCGCGTTCTTCCTGAATCGCTTTCCGCATTTTTTGATCTTCTTCTCGGTCAAAAAATTTGATGCCATCGACCCAAGTCATTTCCGCTTTGGCATAAACCGAAAGGGGATGAGCTGACCAAAGCACCAAGTCCGCATCTTTGCCCGCCTTTACACTCCCAACTCGATCATCAATATGTAAAAGCTTCGCGGGGTTTAGGGTAACAAATTTCCAAGCTTCTTCTTCAGAAAGATCACTATACATGACAGCCTTGGCTGCCTCTTGGTTGAGGCGGCGAGCCATTTCGGCATCATCCGAATTATAGGCAACTAGGACACCTTGATCGTGCATAATCGCACCATTATGAGGAATGGCATCAATCACTTCGTATTTATAAGCCCACCAATCCGAGAAGGTAGAACCTCCCGCGCCATGTGCCTTCATTTTATCAGCGACTTTATAACCTTCGAGAATATGAGTAAAAGTATTGACAATAAAATCAAACTGCTCCGCTACTTTCATGAGCATATTGATTTCGCCTTGTTGATAAGAGTGGCAACTGATAAAACGTTTCTTTTCTATAATTTCTAATAGGGCTTCCAGTTCTAGGTCTCGTCGATAGCTTTGGCCAGACTGTTGTCGTTTTTTATATTCTACTGCTCGGGTAAAATGGTCGATAAAAACCTGTTCTACTCCCATTCTTGTTTGTGGAAAACGCGTTCTTTGATTATCGCCCCAATTCGATTGTTTGACATTTTCTCCTAGAGCAAATTTGATAAAACCATCTGCTCCGGCAAACTTCATTTCTTCTGGGGTATATCCCCAACGCAATTTGATGATTGCCGATTGGCCGCCGATCGGATTGGCAGAGCCATGTAGCAATTGCGAAGTCGTGACACCGCCAGATAGCTGCCGATAAATATTGATGTCTTCTCCATTGATCACATCTCCGATGCGTACTTCTGCGGAGCTCGCTTGAGTACCTTCATTTACCCCACGACTAATCGCAATATGAGAATGTTCATCAACGATTCCACAAGTCAAATGCTTATCTGTTCCATCAATAACCGTCGCATTGGAAGCTGATAAGTTTTTACCAATCTGCACTACTTTTCCATCCTTAAACAAGACGTCGGTATTTTCGAGAATACCATCGGCTTCATTGGTCCACACCGTGGCATTGCGAACGAGGTAAGAAAGGGCTTTAGGTTTTTCTGACCAACCATAAGGAAGGAAAGGGTAAACCACTTTTCCTTTAGTCTCTGCTGTTTGCTCTGCTGGTTTCTTCTCTTTTTCTTCTTTCTTTTCCTCTTCTATTTTTTTATCATTTCGTTTTGCGCTCCAAGTAACCCAGGTTCCATCAGCCAACGTTCCACTCCCAGACCATTGACCTGCTTTTGCGGTACCAGCCAAAGCAATCTTTCCTTTGCTATCTTTTGGGGTGAAGGAGAAATGGATCAAACCTTTTTCCAGTTTATGTTTAACTTTGATTTGCGTGGTATCGTTGACGATTATCGCCATCTTATTTTTTCCTTTCTCCTCTTTGACCTGCAAATCAAATTTTTGTTTGCCGATCTCCAAATCATAATTACCAGTAATTTCATTAGCCGACCACTCTTCGATTACATTTGCTTTTCCTTTGATCCAGTGGTGTAAAATTTTACCATCTTCTGTTAAAAGATTTTTTGAGGCAATGAAAAAGTTCGCCAATTTTCCGCTCTCCAAACTACCAATAGTTGCGTAAGCGCCCAGCAAATTTGCTGGTGTATAAGTCAATGCTTTTAGTGCATCTTCTTCTGACAAACCTTCTTTAATGGCTTTGCGCAAATTGGTTAAAAAGTCTTTTTTATTTTTGAGTCCATATGCAGTCAGGGTAAAATCGATTCCCGCTTTTGCCAAGCGACCAGGATTCTCTGGTGCCAATTCCCAATGTTTCAGATCTGCTAAATCTGCCTGTAGCGCATCAAAAGGATTTTCTACCTCAAAGGCTTTTGGAAACTTCAGGGGAACAATCAAACTGGAGCCTGTTGCTTTGATTTCTTCAAGCCTCATGTATTCATCCCCCGCTCCCTTCATGATGTACTTTTTACCAAATTCTTTTCCAAGCTTCGCCGCTCGCAAAACCTCTTGTCTTTGTCCCACCACAAAAATCTGTGGAAGCGTTTGTAGATCATTCCATCCATCTAATGAAATATTGACTTGTTCTTTATAGCCTTCCTTTTTATACCATTGCCCGTCCAGATAGGTTTGTCGCAATAAAGCAATGGTTCCCATTAGAGATCTTGGAAAATCCTGTGTAGATTTTCCTTTGGAGAAAGAAAGTATATGAGCCGCTTTTGCTTGGAGAATCATTTCGTGAACCGGACCTGTTCCCGTCAAAACCAAACTACCAGAACCTCGAGAAATACCATTTGCTTGATGAGTCATCAGCGCACCAAAACCTTGAGCGCGCCAGCTTTTTGCAGCTTTGGCATCTATGGAAAAATGGGCTTGAGCGGCAAATTCTGAGCGAAGCGCTTCATTCCAAGAATAGGCTCCTTCTTTATTGGATAAGAATTGAGGATTATCGTCTTTCTTTTTGATTGCTTCTGGCTCTGGCAAACCATAAGTAGCGTATAGGTCTATAAAAGAAGGGTAGATGTATTTTCCTTGAGCATCGATTTTTACTGCCGTTTTGGGAATAGCTATTCCAGCTCCAAGTGCTTCTATTTTTCCATCTTTAATGAGCAGCGTGGCATTTTCGATTTTCTTGTTATACGATTGGTAGATCGTCGCATTTGTAAATGCATAATGACCGTCCCTTTGGTCATAAACACCGTTTTTAGGAAACGTTTCTTGAGCATTGAGTAGTAAAGAGGTACAAAGTAATACCAATACAAAAAAGTAGCTATTCTTCATAGATGTATTTATTAGGTTCTCCAACAAACTCGCATTGGGAGTCGTCAAAGGTTGATTGATTTCCGTACAAAATATTGAAAAAGTGCTTATCCAAAGGGCTTTTTCGATAAAAAGTATTTGCGGGCTATCCTTAGAACAGCCTACAAGGGCTTATCGTTGAACATAGAGCACGTATTTTTCGATAAAAAAGTCTTCCTTAAAAAAGTCTGTTAGCGGATATAACTCCGTATAATGTTTATTAGCCAATTCATCAATTTCCTCAAAAATATTACCTCCTTTTAGGGCAAGGAGGCCATTTGGCAGACCGTGTTGTTGTTTGCTTTTGATGCGAGGAAATCCCCAATGAATGAGCTTATGAAGTCGCGCAACAGCTCGGCAGATCACAAAGTCAAAATGATGGTTGAGGTCTTCTGCTCGGGTGTGTTTGGCTTTAACATTTTTGAGTTCGAGGCCATCGACCACTTCTTGGACTACTTTGATTTTCTTACCCGTTCCATCTACCAGCCAAAATTGAGTTTCAGGAAATAAAATAGCCAGTGGAATTCCGGGAAAGCCTCCTCCTGTACCAAGATCTAGAATTTCTGCACCGGGAACAAACTTGGTGACCTTCGCGATACTCAATGCATGTAAGACATGACGCTCGTAAAGGTTGTCGATATCCTTTCTTGAAATAACATTTATTTTATCATTCCATTCTTTATAAAGCGGCCCCAACTTTTGGAGTTGTTCCTTTTGGAGTGGGCTAATTTCTGGAAAGTACTCGAGTATTTTTTGTATATCTACCTGATCCATTCGACTATGATTTAGTGGTTGCGAACATACACAAAAAAAGGGAATGATTAAGAATTTGATCTTAATCATTCCCTGATGGATAATGTTCTCTAATGCTATCCAAAAAGTAAATCTGCTATCCCGGCGAACTTAATTTCACCTTTCTTGCACGTACCTTCTTACGCGGTTTTACTCTTTTTCGTCTTCTCTTCGTATTATCGAGATAAGCTTTTGCAGAAGGTTGTTGCAATAAATTGAACAGGATTTCTTTTGCTCTAAACAATTGAGCCTTTACGGTGCCGAGTGGAATTTCCAATTCTCGGGCAATTTCTTCATAACTCAATTCTTCAAAAAAGCGCAACTCAATCATCAAGCGATACTTGAGGCTCAATTTACTCAATACGGTTCGCATGAGTTTTACTCTTTGCTGGCGAATAAAAACTTCTTCTGGATCTAAATTACCAGAACGAATATTGCTAGAATAATCGTGATCGCTATTCGGTTCGATGGGATCATCGATAGAAAGCAGGTGCAATCTTTTTTTACGAATGTGATCGATACAGTTATTAATCGCAATTTTGAAGAGCCAAGTACTAAAAGCATAACGTGGAGCATAGCTCGGTAATTTGGCAAAGGCTTTGCCAAAAGCTTCCAGAGTAAGATCGTCAGCATCCTCTCGGGTTTTGACCATCTTCAGCATCATATGGTAAATGGAATTGCGGTAGCGCTCTAATAAAACGGTATAGGCTTTTTGGCTGCCTAGGATCGCTTTTTGGACATACTCATAATCTTCCTGAGCACGAGGAGAAAGATTAGATGTCTTTGTTTTTTCTACTTCTTTTACTTCCATGGGTTTGTGTTTCCAGTGATTAAAGCCGGCGCGAATACCATATAGTAAAAAAAGAAAGCCAGGTCTAGTACTGGAATCCACTTCCATAAAGAAGGGTCCTTAAAGTCGGAAAAAAGAGGCTTACTCGTCCACAACATGCAGGATATTCTCACCACATATAATATTAATACAAATATTGTGCTAAATTTTAATATCAGCACAATGCCTCCAAGAAAGTGAATAAAATGACTAAGAGAAATCAAGCCCAAAAGGAGCTTATTTTCGTTTTTGTAGTGTTTCCCAGTGCTAAGGTGTCTGGTCTTCTGTCGGAAGAACGTAGCCCAGGTTTTTTTTGGCTCCGAGTACATAAAAGTATCGGGGCTAGTAATGATTGCGGTATTCATTGCATTTGCTGCGGCATGGATGAATAAATCATCATCGCCGGAAGCAATGTGGTCATGCGAGCTAAAACCGCCCACCTTTTTGAAAAGAGATTTTTTATAGATCAGATTGCGGCCAACGCCCATGTAGGCTTTGCCCGCCAGAGCGAAAGACATATACTGTATAGCGGTAAAGATCGTCTCGTAACGGATCAGCTTA
Organism: uncultured Saprospiraceae bacterium; assembly: GCA_964419315.1. Taxonomy (GTDB): domain Bacteria; phylum Bacteroidota; class Bacteroidia; order Chitinophagales; family Saprospiraceae; genus CALLVY01. The sequence continues at coordinate 7,202 of CAYQRA010000044.1, forward strand.
TTCAAAAAGCCGGGGTACGAGTGATAGGGACCATATCCCAATCCTATCTCAACGGTTCCATCAATAGTTGATTGCATTTTTCGTAGCCATTCATTGCTCTCTGGGCTACAATCTGCATCTGTCAATAAGAGGACTTCATTTTTCGCGGCAGCAATGCCTTTTGCCAAAGCATATTTTTTACCAATCATTCCTGCGGGCTTTTCCCGCAAATGAACGCAGCACAATATAGGATGTTTTATATTAAATTCCAATAATATGTTTTCCGTCAAATCACTAGAATTATCATTTACGACGATTACTTCAAAGGAGCGGTAGTTTTGATTTAGAATACGGGGCAAATTTTTTTTTAAATTTTCCGCTTCATTCTTCGCACAGATAATAATAGAGATACTTTGCTCTTCAGATGGGATTTTTTCGGAGGGCGGTTTTGCTTGATGGTCAACTAATTTTCTAAAAAAGAACAACCAAAAATACAACTGGATTGCAGTCGCCAAAATAAAACAGAGGAGTACTATTTTGATGATCATAAACTATCCACGATTTTTTATTCTAAGCAAACTCTTTAGTGGGATTTGAATGGTGTCAAAAGTTCTTGTTGTTCTTTTATCCAAGCTTCCACTTCTTTGGGTTGACTTTTTTTCCATTGCATCATTCGTTTCTCTTTTTGCCATTTCAAAAATCGTTGGCGATAGTTCCAAGCCAGAATACCTAGTGGATACAAGGTCAATAAATAAATCAAAGTGATCCACCATTGTCCAAAAAAGTGTTGGACCAAATAGGCTTGCAAACCATATAGTAATGGATACAATACAATTCCGGACAAGACTTTTATCGTAGAGTCATAGCCTTTGTAAATATTCATTTTTTTGGCTAAAAGCCCTGGCAGATAATTGGGCAAAAAATTATTGATCCAACCATAGAGAAATACTGGCCATTCTAATAACAGCCGAAACCCTTTCGCTTTATTTTTCTTTGCCAAAGTAGATTTTCCCAAAGCATACAAAGCCTCTTGATCACTCTGCTCTGTAGCAATCGCCTGCGCCAATTGACTCGAACGTTTTTGCCAATCCATAAACTGTTCTTCTGCTGTTTCTCGTAAAGCTTGAATTTTCTTCAAGGTCTTTTTTGATCGGAGGAATTGATCTTTTAAAGGAATGGGATTTTCTGCTTGTTGCAGTTTACCGACTTCCCTCAAAAACTGATCTTCTGCCTCATCTTGCGTATCAATAATCAATTCGCGCATGTGCTCTGCGATCTCTTTGGTCAACTCCCGAACGGTTTCTTTAGGATCGCGTTCGTAAGCTTCTTGATATTTTTTTATGGAAAACGGAGCACCGCAATCCAACACCAAAGAAGATTGAAAAAACCTTGGATTGGTATAGTTCAATCCAAAAGCTTGGATTTGTACGTCTAGTTCAAAATTATTTTCTGCTTCTGCACTCAGGGCAATTCTTGCCACTCCCGTTTTGATTGGGTGCAGGCGACGTTCCATTTTACTCCCCCCCTCCGGAGCGACAAAGAAAACACCACCTTCGGATAAAAATTGATTGGCTTTTGCAAAACTTTTCGCATTGTCTACTCTTTTCCCCCCTTCCCCTTTTGATCTCGAAATCGGAATACAAAAAAAGGTCGTGAAAAACCAGCCAGTAAACCAATGTTCTACCATTCCTCCGTTGATCAAAAAATGAATGTATTCTTTTATTTCAATCCCGACTTGTAATGGATCAATCAGTGTACTTGGGTGATTGGAAATAATAATAGTGGGCTTTGTAATTTTTAAATGCTGCGGATTCAAGATCACTTTTTCGCGAAAGAATACTCGGAAAGAATAGACCGCCAGATTCTTGACCAGCGCATAAACGGGAAGTTTTAAAATATTTATTTTTCTACCTGGCATTTTTTTTAATTTCGGTCTGCAGTAAGTGGTTTGCGGTATCCGGATCTAAAATCAACTTCTAAAATCTAATAAAAACTGTTTAGCCATTTCATCAAATTCTGGCCCCTGTCCAAAGTGGAAAGCTACTTCAACCGGAATTGCAAAAATGGGTAATTTATTTTCTTCTAAAAACTGATGATGTAATTCTAAGCGCATGGCATCTTTCTCCGTCGTGAGAATGACTTTCTTTTTAGAATCTATTTCTTCAAACGTTTTTTGCAAATGACCGATATCGTGTTTGCTGAAAAAGTGATGGTCTTCGTATTCTAAGACTTCCACACTTCGCACTTTGGTTTCGATGTATTCCACCAAATAATCTGTGCGTGCGATCGCACAAATTAAAAGAACATCCAAGTCTTCTTCCAGCATCAATTTATATCCTGCATTCAAGATATAATAAGGCTGTAGATAATCATAATAGGAGAAGAAAACTTTTTGGTGAGCAAAAGGTTGTAATTCCTTGATCATCTCTTTCCTTTGCGCTTCACTAATCACTGGCGGGCATTTGGATACCACAATGACATCCGCCCGGCGGTAGCCAGATTTCCACTCGCGGAGGCGACCGCTAGGGAGTAGAAAATCTCTGGTATAGGGTGCGGCAAATTCTGTTAGCAAAATATTTAGGCCCGGTTCTATAGACCGATGTTGAAAAGCATCATCGAGTAGGATCACTTGTACTTGAGGATACTTGGCAAGGATTTCGGGAATCGCAAAAGTGCGACTCTCAGAAACGGTAACGACAATATCCGGAAATTTTCTTCGAAATTGCAAAGGCTCGTCGCCAACCAACTCTGCCGTGTGCTGGTGCGTAACTTCCAAATAGCCTCTTGTCTTTCGCTGATAACCTCTACTCAAGGTCGCCACATATAAATAGTCTTTTAGCAATCGAACCAAATATTCAATATGTGGTGTTTTTCCGGCTCCACCGATCGACAGATTTCCTACCGCAATTGTAGGAAGATCAAAAGCAATGGCCTTGAGTATTCCTTTCCGATAAAACAAATCACGCAAGCTGATTCCCAAACCGTAGAGTAAGGAAAAAGGAAAGAGCAAGGCTTTTATCAGAAATTTCTGTATCATTTTTAAGCACTAATTAAACCAAGTATAAAATGGGAAGCTTACGCAAAACTCAAATTTAGACATTCGCTACTATTCTAAGTAGTTTTGTTCTATTTAATACTGTAAAAGCAATCTTCCCCTCTATTTTATGAAAACTTAATCCGGTTGAGTAATTATTTAATCCGAAGAAATAGCAAAAATTGCTTTCGATATACTAGCTTTAAGCTGATTAAAACAAACGCCTTATGAAAGCAATGATTCTCGCCGCTGGTCGCGGTACCCGACTCCGACCACTAACTAACTATCAACCCAAAGCATTGGTAAAAGTTGCGGAAGTTCCTCTTTTGGAAATGGCCATTCGGCGACTGATTCACTTCGGTTGCAAAGATATCATCATAAATGTGCATCATTTTGGGGATCAAATCATACATTTTCTACAAAAAAAGGATCACTTCGGGATAAATATTGTCATTTCCGACGAACAGGACGAATTATTAGATACTGGAGGCGGCTTGAAGAAAGCAGCGCACTTTTTTGACGATGGAAAGCCTTTTTTGCTGTGCAATACCGATATCCTCAGTGACTTAGATTTGGGTACTTTTTATCAAGATCATTGTAAAAGCAATGCCTTAGCGACTTTGGCTGTACAAAGGCGGGATACTTCTCGTTATCTGATTTTTGACCAGGAAATGGTGCTCAATGGCTGGGCCAATGTAAAAACGGGCGAAATAAAACTACCTAAAACCACTTCCAAGCGTTTATTGATGTTGGCTTTCAGTGGTTTGCACGTCATTGATCCTCGTTTTTTTGACTTTATGCCAGAAGAAAAATCCTTTTCCATTATTGATACCTACTTAGAAGCCTCTAAGTCAGAAACCATTCGCGCTTATCGTTGTGATGAAAAAAAATGGATAGATGTCGGTAGGGTAAGTAGTTTAGAAAATGCCGAACCTTTTGCCAAGGTTTTACTCGAAAGTATTTGAATCAAGATTCTTTGAGTTTCCCTTCGTTTAAATCACTTGCCGAGAAAGTGAAAATTTTAGAAGTCTTTGAATAGTATTTACAAGAGTTCTTTACTAATTTTGCATTTTTAAGAGACAGAAACAAAACAACTATGAGCAAGCTTCCTGTAGGCACTTTTATCAATATGGCTACCATCATTGTAGGTAGTCTGATTGGTTTGATGATCAAACAAGTTTTCCCTGAAAGTATTGGTACGATTACCGAGCAAGCGGTTGCTTTGGGTATTTTGATTATTGGTATTCAGATGAGTCTCAAACTACCCGATGAATTATTGGCTATTTTTATTTTTAGCTTGATTATCGGCGGTATCTTTGGGGAGTTCATGGGGGTAAAAGGCTTACTTGATTCCTGGGAACTTTGGATCAAAGATAATTTTTCCCTAAAAAATCATCCCCGTTTTCCTGAAGGCTTTATTACGGCCTTTATCCTTTTTTGTGCAAGTCCTATGACTATTGTCGGTGCGATCGAAGAAGGAATAAATGGCAAAAGAGAATTGCTTTTAATCAAAGCTTTATTGGATGGAGTAACCGCTGTAGCACTTGCTTCAATTTATGGTTTGAGTGTCTTGGTTGCGATTTTCCCATTGCTTCTGATCCAAGGTGGTTTTACCGTTTTGGGAGGGAAGGCGAAAGGATGGTTTACAAAAAATGTATTGGCGCAGATTAGCGCGGTGGGAGGTGTTTTATTGATCGCTTTGTCTTTGAAGATTTTATTACAAGCTGATATCGCGGTGGCTAATTTATTACCTGCCCTGATTGTTGTGGTTTTATTGACGGGTGGTTTTGCGAAATTGAAATGGAAGTTTTAAAACTCAAGCCCCACCTTTCATCCATATATCCCTTTGTGGAAACGGAATATTTATTTCCTGTTCCCTAAACACCTTATCAATCGCAAAGCGAAGGTCACTTTTGATGTCTTCGATCACGATGAAATTTCTTGACCAAAAAAGTAAATCAAAGTCCAGAGAAGACTCCCCAAAAGCAGTCATCCGCACCACCGGAGAAGGAAAGTCCATGATGTAAACATTTTCTCGAGCAATTTTTAAAAGTAGTTTTTTTACCTGTTCTGTATCCGAACCATAGGCCACTCCTATACTTATTTTAAAACGCACCTTATCATCTTCTTGACTCCAATTGACGACATTGTCGATGGTCAACTTCGAATTGGGTACTATGACGATGATGTTATCGCGCGATTCTACCATTGAAGTCCGCAAACCAATTCTTCTTACCGTCCCTACCAAACCATTGATCTCTACTACATTCCCAACCTCTACGGTTCGTTCCGACAATAAAATAATTCCGGAGATTAAGTCATTAAAAGTCTGTTGCAAACCCAGTCCAACCCCAACTAAGAGCGCTGCCGCTCCCCCCCAGATCACCGTCATCTTAATACCTAAGCCATCTAGCGCCATCACTCCGGCAGCCACATAAATAACATATTTGAGGAGTTGATTGATCGCATATTGAGAACCAACATTGATTTTTTTATTCCGGTAATAATTATGCAAAACCAATTGGGTCAGTACCCAAGCTAAGAGTTGTGCCAAGAGAATCACAAAGATCGCCCAGAACACATTGGAAATACGAAAACTATAATCCTGAAAAGAAAAGATCGTAAAGTCTAATTGTTTGAATCCTTGTAAAAGCAGATTGATCGCAAATACATAAACGGCATATTGAACCGTTCGACTTGCTGAATTCTCATTCTCCTTGGAAGCGTATTGCTGGTTATCTTCCGCTCCTTCTTCTCCTCGAGTTCTTTTATAATTATATACCAATGCCTTGGATATCACCCATTCCATCAGACGAGCAACCTGGATAATCAAAATAGCTCCAATAATATTTTCTACCCGTATCGTCCAGCTTTCCGTACTGAATAATTCATAATTTAACCCAACCGTCCAAGTAATGGCCAAGAGGGACACCAAGCCAATGATAATCGCAATGGTTCGCTGTATCTTTTTCCGATTGGGGGTAATAACGATCTCTTGCTTAAAATACCGGGGAAGCAATATTTTATTAATCAGTCGATTGACAAAAAAGGCTAAGCTTAGAATTACAAAAACAGAGAGTAAATCTCCGGCTGTAAAAAACTTATTCCCTAATTGAAAAAGGATCTGTTGCAAAAAATTTTGAAGTTCGTTCATTTATATTTTCCTCTTAATTTAGGAAATACCAATAAGTGCGGAGATAAATTTAATACGTTGAAGTTGTTTTAAAACCTAAGTCCCCACAAGCAATGATGAATTTTGTTGCTTACTGAATCAATAAGTAGGACTTCTTTCTGGAAATCTTTTATTAATATTAAATAAATTTACCATTTTTAATTTTATTCGGAAAGATAAATATTCAATACCCTTACCAATCCTTTCTCAGATTCAACTATGAAACGTCCATGTGACCTTAGTTTAGAATAAAAATAGACCCATGAAAATATCCGGCAATATCATCGACATCCGTCAAAGCAATATTTATTACGGCACCATTACTATAAAAAATGGGAAAATTAGCGCGATCGAAAAAGGGGAAGGGCAAAGTGACGACTATATCTTACCGGGTTTTGTGGATGCTCATGTACACATCGAAAGTTCTATGCTAGTCCCTTCTGAATTTGCCCGACTCGCAGTCGTTCATGGTACCGTCGCAACGGTTTCCGATCCACATGAAATTGCTAATGTCTTAGGCATTCCAGGAGTAGAATACATGATTGAGAATGGCAATCAGGTTCCTTTTAAATTTAACTTCGGTGCTCCTTCGTGCGTTCCAGCTACCACTTTCGAAACAGCTGGTGCTAGGATCGACGTTGCTGGTGTAGAACAATTGCTTCGCAAACCGGAGATTCTCTACCTCGCAGAAATGATGAACTATCCCGGCGTACTTTTCAAAGACGAAGAAGTCTGGGGAAAAATAGCCATTGCCCAAAAACTAGGAAAACCCATTGACGGCCATGCTCCCGGCCTACGTGGCGAACAAGCCAAACAATATATAGCTGCCGGAATCAGTACCGACCACGAGTGTTTTACTTATGAAGAAGCTTTGGAAAAATTAAATCTTGGAATGAAAATTTTGATCCGCGAAGGAAGTGCGGCTAAAAATTTTGACGCTTTGATTGATCTACTTCCACAGCATGCCGAGCGAATGATGTTTTGCTCTGATGACAAACATCCCGATGATTTATTGCTTGGCCACATCAATCAATTGGTCGCCAGAGCACTTGCTAAAGGTTGTCCGCTTTTTGAGGTCTTACTGGCTGCCTGTATCAATCCCGTCGAACATTATGGACTCGACGTTGGTACTTTACGCATTGGTGATGCTGCCGACTTTATTTTAACGGATGATCTGCAAAACTTCCAAATAAAGGCAACTTACATCAACGGTGAAATCGTTGCGCAAGATGGAGATTCCATGATTCCCCGTGTGCCCGTTTCTATCATCAATCACTTTGATACTCCTTTAAAATCAACTGCCGACTTTTCACTTCCCGCAGGAGGTGATTTTATACAGGTCATTAAAGCCATCGACGGTGAAATCGTTACCGAAAGTTTTGTTGCTCCCACTCCAACCTTAGCAGGGATGGCTGTTTCAGATGTGCCGTCAGATCTTTTAAAGATGTGTGTGGTCAATCGTTATCGCGAAGAAGCACCTGCTTTTGCTTTTATCAATGGCTTTGGTTTGAGTCAAGGAGCTTTAGCCTCTTGTGTCGGGCATGACTCTCATAATATTATTGCCGTAGGTACTGATGATGAATCCTTGTGTCAGGCCGTTAATTTGATTATACAAAATAAAGGAGGTATTTCGGCGGTGCAGGGAACGAAGGAAATGGTCTTGCCTTTGCCGGTGGCCGGTATCATGAGCGATCTGGATGGATACGAAGTTGGTAATGCTTATGCCGCCATTGATCAAATGGTGAAGACAGAATTGGGAAGTCCACTCACGGCACCATTTATGACCCTTTCATTTATGGCCCTACTGGTTATTCCTCAACTAAAACTAAGTGATAAAGGTCTTTTTGATGGTCAGGGTTTTAACTTTCTTCCTTTATTCCAAGCTACTAAAAGTTAAAGTTTAGTACTAAACTTTTCTATTTTACTACCTTTGCAGCACACACACAGTTTTGTCCTTTAAACTGATCTCTTTTGAAAACATTAGATAGCGGCGTCAAATTATCTTGATTGCTCCAATTTTGAGGCCTAGCAAAATTTGGCTTCCTCAATTTTACGCTTTTGTATTCCACACAGAGAACTCATAAGAAACTCCTATTATTTTCAGTATTTGATTCTAGTACCCTAAGTACTTGGATCTAGGCTTTGCCCATTGAAGTTATTCAGCAACTTCGTTCTGTCAATTTTGACAGCAAAAAAACAAGCATACTAAATCACCATGAACAGGATTTCCCCCCTGCTAGGATTCATTACTCTGGTAATGATGTTTAGCACTAAAATGCAAGCACAGTATTTTTCTAAACTGGAAAAGTTAAATACGGAGATAAATACAAAGAACTATGATGAAATTTGTCCGGTCGTTAGTCCGGATGGACAACAGTTGTTTTTCACCAGAGAAGGCTATCCCATTTACAATCAAACCTTGATCGAGAATGGAGAAAATCTTCACGCCACGCTCTCGGAAGAAGCTTATCAAAAACGGCTTTCCGAAATTTATTCATCTCTTGCCCAAAAAAATATAAGTACCCCACAAAACAGTTCCTTCAACCAAGATATCTGGGTCGCCAATTCTAGAAACGCAGATTTTGATCAAATCACTCATCCTCATTATCCATTGAATAATGCCTTCCCAAACAGCATTTGCGCTTTTAACACCCAAGAAAATTCGGCCATTATAATCAATCAATTTCCAGCAGAAGGTGGCATTCGACCAGGATTTTCTTGGGTAAAAAGGCAAAGTAAAGAACAATGGTCTGCTCCGGAACCGATAAACATTGAGGGTTTTGATACACAAAGCCCGGATGTCAATTTATCGCTTAGTGAAGACGGAGAAGTGCTTATTTTATCCATGCAAGGCAAACGAGCTTATGGCAATAGCAATGACCTTTATGTCTGTTTTCGGATTGCTGAAAAAAAATGGAGTCAACCCAAGCATCTAGGTCCAGCCATCAATTCGGTTTATCACGAAAAAGCTCCTTTCTTATCCAAAGATAAAAAAACGCTCTTCTATGCGTCTAACCGCCGAGGCGGAGCCGGAGGAAGTGATTTGTACTTTGTACAACGCCTCGATGAAACGTGGAATCGCTGGACGGCACCAAGGCATTTTTTGAGTCCCGTAAATTCTAATGCCGATGAAAGTCACCCTTATTTTAATAAAAATAGCGGCTACTTATATTTCTCTTCTCGGCGCGAAACATCCAGTGATATTTATCGCATCAAAATAGCTTTACCACATTCTGATGAAGTTGCGATTTCGGGGCAAATCATTGCTAGTAATAGTTATGAAAAAGTAAAAGCAGTCATTTTTTCTGGACCCAGTAAAGATAGTTTTTTCAAAAATGTATATGAATCTACCGATGGTCATTATCGCATCCGAGTGCCCAAAGGAGAAGCTTATGAGATTATGGCTCAAAGACCGGGTTATGTTGGTAAAATCGAAGAAGTAGAATTCAATTCTTCTCATATATTTTTTAAAGATCACCAACTCAATCTCGTGATGAATCCAATGGAATCTGGGCAAACCATTCCTTTGAAAAAAATATTTTTCCATAAAAGTAAAGCCCTCTTTTTGGAAAGCTCTATGCCTGTTTTGGAACGCTTGTCTACCATTCTCAAAGAAAACCCTAATCTCTTTATCCGGATCGAAGGCCATACCGATAATCAAGGAGATAAATCAGCACTACAACAATTGTCGGAAGATCGATCTGCTGCCATCAAATCTTTTTTGATTCAGCAAAAGGGAATTGATGCTAAGCGAATTGCGACGCTTGGCTTTGGCGATAACTTTCCTTTGAATGATAATCATAGTGAAGCCTTGCGTCAACGAAATCGCCGAGTAGAAGTAAAAATTGATCGCTTGGAAGAAAGCTTAAGCATGGATTCGAATTAAAGTAGCTTTAAGTCTTAAACTTTGGTTCTTGGAAAAACCCCATGTGTGAGTCAACTAAAAAGAAGAAACCGAGGAACGAGGTTCATGAGGAACGAACTAAACCGACAACGGAGGTTCACGAGGAACGAGCTAAACCGACAACGGAGGTTCA
>CAYQRA010000045.1:0-17184 GCA_964419315.1 uncultured Saprospiraceae bacterium
TCATCTGACAGCGCCCTTTTCAATTTTATAATGCTCTTCTCCTTTATCTCTTTCCCTTTCTACTCTTCTTGCGGATTGCTTAAGGGCTCTTCCATATCTGTATTGTTTACTTCTGAAGTCGTATTAGGATCAACTTCTAAATTACTTTCTGCTGGTGCAGCTTCTTCTTCTAACTGGTTGAAGAATTTTCGGTAGAATAAAATGATACTCAATACACCTGTAGTGATCGCAGTGTCGGCAACATTGAAGACGGGACGGAAAAAGACATATTCATCTCCTTGCCAAAATGGAAACCAAGCCGGAAAGTAGCCCCGAGCAATTTCAAAATAAAACATATCGACTACCTTGCCTTTCAAAAAACTAGAGTAGCCACCACCTTGCGGAAACATGGTTGCGATTCCTCCATGGTAAGGAGACTCAGAAAAAATCATCCCGTAGAAAGCACTGTCTATGATATTGCCAATCGCTCCAGCCAAGACTAGGGCAAAGCTGATCAACATACCCATAGAGGCACCAGACTTTGACAAGCGTTTTAGAAAATTGAGTAAAAATAGAACTGCGATGATGCGAAAGATACTAAGCGCATATTTCCCATAGGCGCCGCCCAACTCCAGACCGAAAGCCATCCCGTCGTTTTCTACGAATCGGAGTTTGGCCCACTTTAGTCCAAAAATCAAAATGCTGTCATCGTAATTCATATGAGTTTTGACCCATATCTTTAATGCCTGATCCAGCACTAGTACCAATAAAATAATCAAAGAAATTTTAAATGACCGACTCAAGGGGATTGGATATTTTCGGGTAGAAAAATCAAGGTTGAACCTTGTAAGACTATTCGCGTTAAAGCAGCTTCTTTAAAGCCAAGCCAATATAAACGAAAAATAGTGATTATACTAAACAAGGAAGTATAATCACTATTTTGAACTTGCTGATCAACCTTTAGGGATTGGTTTGGGTATCTTGAGCTAAGGGTTTAGACTTAGCGTTTGATTTTGCTTTGCTTTGCTACAATACTCAAAGTAGCATGTGGTACGGCACGTAAGCGCTCCTTGGAAATCAATTTTCCAGATTCTCGGCAAACGCCGTATACTTTATTCGTGATGCGAATCTTAGCATTTTCCAAGTGCGAAATATGTTTTCGCAAGCGTACAGCCATAGTCGTCATGCGCTCGTTTTCGGCAGTCCCGATTCCATCATCTAAGCCTTTTACTTTTGTATCAGCATTGTCGGCGCGTTCTGCCAATTGGCTCATGTAGAAATTGAGTTGTTCTTTTGATTCTTGCAATTTATTGTCGATCAACGTTTCGAACTCACTGAGTTCTTCGTCGCTGTAGCGTGTTTTGATTGCTTTCTCATTCATAATCGAAAAGATTTTATGTTTGTAATAAATAGGCTAGATCAGCACAAAAGCTTTTAACGTAAAGTTGAAAACTCAAAAAAGACTTTATTCTTTAACAACACTAAACAAAATAAATATCTAAAAATAAAATCTGTTAAATAGTGCTGCAAAATTAACATATTTCTTAATATTAAAGTGTTAATTATTTGCTAATTGAGCATTTATTCACTTCCTCCTGATCCTTTTACCAAGCTGCGGAAACCCTTGAGGTCACCGTTTTCTTAGGTGTTTCTTGAATATTTGTACTTTTTGGTAGTATTTCTTCGACTGCTAGCTTTCTATTATAAAGCGCTTCTTTATGGTTAGGGATCAATTGCAAAACCTGGTTGTAATCACTTATAGCAGCATCTAGAGCGCCTAAATGATGATTTGCTAATGCTCTACGGTAAAAGAAATTTCCTGCATTCTGTGGATCTCCCTGTAAGCCTGCCGTAAAATCAACTACCGCCTCCTCAAATTTTCCTAATTCGTAATTCACAACTCCTCTGAGGTAATAAACCTGCGGTGTATTTGTTCCCAACTTCAATGCGATGCTGAAATCTTTGAAAGCTAGGGGGAGATTGCCTAGTTGATAGTTTAAACGGCCTCTATTGACTCGGAGCTGATGAGCGTTGGCATCCATTAGAAGCCCATGGTTGTATTCCTTCATAGCACCAAAAACATTGCCAGTTCTCCATTTTAAGCCAGCAAGGTTGTTGATCGCTCGCATATCTTTTGGATTGGTTTCCAGATACTTATCAAAGTCTGACATGGCTTTTTCAATTTCCTGAAGCTTCGCATAAGCTTGTGCTCTCATAAAGTAGACTTTGGAAAAATCAGGATTCAATTGGGCAACCGCCTTATAATCTGCGACCGCTTCTTGGTGCATATCACTGGCCATAAAAGCATTGCCTCGATTGAAAAAGGCTTCTGTATAATGTGGGTTGTAAAGAATGGACTCGGTATAATCTCTGATTGCAGATTGGTGCTGTCCCAATTGCTCATAGGCCAAGCCACGGCCATAGTAAGCAGCAAATTGCTCCGGATTGGCGCGTAGGACTTGATTATAGACAGCAATCGATTTTTCGTAGCGTCCACCGGAGAATAATTGTTCGGCATATTTAAGTTGGGAACTTTCTTTTTGAATATCCTGAGGGCGGGTGGAAGGTGTAAAAGAGGTTTTAGTATCCTGCACCATAAAACCTCCTTTGGGTTGAAATTGTTCGCTTGGGATTCTTTCCTGTTCGGAAGTCTGTTCAAAATTTTCAACCATGCTAAAAGATTCCTCTATGATATTTTCGCGATAAGACCATTCGCCCCGTTCTTGTTCTTCTGGATCACCTATTGGGTCATCGCATTGGCGAAGCAAGGGCATAATGATCTCAGGATCATGACCCAATCGAATCGCCTCCATGAAATCTATTTTTGCATCTTCTGTTTGCGAAAGATAAAAAGCGGCTAGTCCTCTCTGATAAAAATAAGCCGCATCAGAGTTGTCTAACTCGATGGCTTTATTGAGGTTTTCCAAAGCCCTTTCGTATTTGGCCATTTGCACACAAGCAATACCTATTCCATAATAAGCCCGCTCATTACGGTAATCCAACCTAGAGGCTTCTTCACAGTCTGCCAAAGCCTGAGTAAGGTTTCCTTGTTCGAGCGCATAGAAGCCGCGATTGACATAGATATGAGTGTTGGGTTCTGTTTGTAATGCTAAGTCATAACTACTAACTGCTTTTTCAGTAAGGCCTAGTTTTTTATAAACATTTGCACGATTATTTAAAGTCCGTGCATCTTCAGGATTAAGGATCAAAGCTCGATCGTAAAACTCTAAGGCTTCTTCATATCGCTGATGAGCAAAAAAGACATCTCCTTTTCCATTCCATGCTTCTTGGTCGTTGGGGTCAAAATGGATCGCCATTTCAAAATCTTCTAAAGCCAAATCAAATTGTTGTTTTTCCAAATGTACAATACCTCGATTGACATGCTGGATACAATTAGGGTTTTTGCTGACGATCATGGTATAGTCAGAAAGTGCTCCGTCATTATCATGCAATAAAAACCGAAGTCTTGCTCGATGTTCTTGTGCTTGCTGATCGTCTGCTTGGATGTTTAAGACTTTATCAAAATCAAACAAAGCCTTATTGTATTTGCCTTGGATGTAATAAGCTAACCCGCGATTATAGAGGGCTTTTAAATGTTGTTGATCCAGACGAATAGCTTCGCTGTAAAAGTCGATGGCATGTTCTAATTGATTTTCATCATGCAAGATAGTACCTCTTTCATAGAAGGCAGCGGCACTGAGTGCAGGGCCACTAGAAGGCTGGGCAAAAAGAGGGCAGCAGGATAATAGAATCATCGATAGAAGGGCGGAAAAATTTCTCATGGTGCTTCTTGGTTTTGAGACTCGATTGATAATAGACGGATACTATTAAAAAGGGAGTCAGATTTTTTAAAGCTTGGTGTGGGGAAGCTTTGAAAAAAAAAGTATTTTTGAATAAAACAAATATTTAAAATATTTAATATGTTGTAAGCAAATTTATTGCCAGAAAATAAAGGAGGCTTTATTTTTTAGGAGTCCCTTATTTGGTTTTTGGCCTTAGAAATCAAATTTGTACACGGAGAGAAAATTTTTTCTGTTACAGAAAAGGAGGATCAATAATGAGAAAAGGATGAAAATAAATGAAATCAAAATGTATATTTAAGTGTCTGATTTTCAGTTATTTAGTTTGGTTTTTGCACAAGTAGCAGAAGAGTCCTGAAATCATTGATTATTAATTTTTTATATGTGTTTTGCTGTCACACGAATTTGTAAGAAAAGCGAGAAATAAACATATTAGGCTTGATTTTATATATGTATAATTATAATATTGAAAAAGACTTCCGCATTTACTTACTATGAGAAACACCACAATGAGAAAGCTGGATGTAAGTAGAATGGCAGAAGGTTCAAGGAAACCATAACCAGTGTGCTTGCATCAAATTGCATTCGTAGCTATGCTATGATTTGCGATGATGGATAGTAGTATACTGGTTGTATATTTTTTTACATCTGTAAACTACTACACCCATGAGAGAACTCTGTTTTGCCTCCGCATTTCTATTCGTGCTATGTACTTTTTTGAGCACGCCAATACTAGCCAACAACGCTCCCAGTTACATCGAAAAACACAAAGACATTGCTATTCGCGAAATGCACCGCAGTGGAATTCCTGCCAGTATAACGATTGCACAAGCGATCCATGAATCGGGTTGGGGAAATGGAACTTTGGCGTCGGAGTCTAATAATTATTTTGGTATCAAATGCAAAGACTATTGGACAGGGCCTACTTATTATATCAAGGATGATGATTTAGATAAAAATGGAAATTTGATCAAATCTTGTTTCCGAGCTTATGAAAGAATAGAAGACTCTTTTGTAGATCACAGTGATTTTTTAAGAGACAATCCCCGTTATAAAGTGTTGTTCCAATTAGATCCAACGGACTATCGAGGCTGGGCAGAAGGTCTACAAAAATGTGGCTACGCTACGGATGTGAAATATGCAGAAAAACTCATTACCAATATAGAAAAGTACCAACTCTATCAATACGATACTGCGCCACCAACTTTTGCTCCCGCGCCACCAATCGCCATCACCAAACCTCAAGTCAAGCCAAACGCTAACGCTGCCGCCGCTCCAAGGTTCAATTTAGGCACTTATGTAAATACGGATGCAAATACTCCAGTAGCTCCCCCGATTACACCAGCTGCGCCAGCTATTCCCGAGGCTTTAGTCGAGGCGACCGTAAGTGCTCCAAGTATAGATTTTTCTTATGAAGAAGAAAACTATGATATACCTGAAGCGGTGGTACTTCCAGATGATTATACGCGGGGAGAGAATAGAACAGAGGTGAAAATTTTGGGCATTAATATAAGTGAACCGGCAGTCGAAACGGAAGTGCCAACACAAGTAGCTCCTGTTGTCTCTACTCCAGTAGTGCAAGAGGAAGAGCCAGTCTATGAAGCACCTGTTGAAGTGGTGGAAACAGAAGAATTGCCAGAGGAGCTAGAACAATATTATGTAGCTCCAATGCCCCCGGCACCAGTTCAGCATCCTGCACCAGTAAAACCAAATCCGATTGATACAGAACCAGAAGCAATAATAAGAATGACGTATTCGGAAAATAAAACCACGACTCAATTGAGTCGCCAGCCGAGAGTGGCTAATAGTGGTCGGAGAAGATAGGTGAAATGCGGTATGCGGTATGCGGTTTGCGAAAACCCCAAACCGCATACCGAAAACCCCTATTCAATAGTATCTCCTTCCTGATGTACTTCCGTTCCTTTTTTATTTTTCTTGACCATAGGATTAGAGTGCATGTCTTTATAGTTTCTTCGATTGCGCGCAATGTCGATGGCTAGGAATAAGGCCTGTCGGAAAGAAGAAGGATCTGCTTCATTTTTTCCAGCGATATTATAAGCCGTTCCATGATCTGGTGAAGTTCGGATACCCGCAAGGCCAGCCGTGAAATTGACTCCTGCTCCAAAAGAAAGTGCTTTGAAAGGCGTGAGCCCTTGGTCGTGATACATGGCTAATACAGCATCTACTTTTCGATGTTGGCCAGAGCCAAAAAAGCCATCTGCGGGAAAAGGCCCCATTACCAACATTCCTTTTTTCTTTGCCTCAATAATCACCGGACGGATTACTTCTTCCTCTTCTTTCCCAATCAAACCTTCATCTCCAGCATGTGGATTGAGTCCTAGGAGGGCAATGATTGGTTTTTCGATACCAAAATCTTGTAGCAAGGTCGTATGTAAGGTTCTTAATTTGAATCGGATCAATTCTTTGGTGATCGATTCTGAAACTTTCGAAATAGGCAAATGATTGGTCACAAGCCCCACCCGCAAATCTTCATGAACCATAAGCATCAAGCTATCTTTTTTGTCAAAAGCATGCGTGAGATACTCTGTGTGTCCCGGAAATTCAAAGCCCGAATTGTGCATGGCCTTTTTATTGAAAGGAGCGGTTACGATCCCGTCGATATAACCTTGCTTTAAGTCATTGGTTGCTTGCTCTAGGGAGATTTTAGCGTATTTTCCACTAGCCTCCGTCATTTGACCAAGGGTGATATTGGTGTCATCTTGCCAGCAGTTCACTAGGTTGACTCGATCGTATTTGAGTCGTTCGGCAGAACTAACATTATGAGTGGAAAAATTTTCGATCCCCACGATATTTTTATGGTAAGAAACCACCTTAGAAGAGCCATAAATCACCGGAATACAAGTTCTGGTAATATTGGGGTTGGCCAATGTTTTGAGAATCACTTCCAGCCCTATGCCATTGATGTCTCCAATTGTAATTCCTATTCTCATTTTATCCATAATTCCCAAATTATATTTTTAATTCTTTACAGGCACTAAATAATTGAAATAAATCCCCAAACCTTGGAGTCTATTTTTGCTTGACCACTCGTGTCGTCAAAAACGGTTTTTTAAAGGTACATTAATTAGCTCGCATTGAAGCGGCTCTTGAATCTTTGATTTTTCCCCCTTATCCATACCGAGTCAAAAAGGAAAGCTTATTTTAAGCCGAATATTTTTTAAGAAAATCAAATAAAAGTCTTACCCCGACTCCGGTTCCTTCTCGGTTTCGGTAATTATCGCTTGCCTTTAGAAAAGCGGATCCAGCGATATCAAAATGAAGCCAAGGATAATCCGTAAAATGCTCCAAAAATTTTCCAGCGGTAATCATACCGGAAGTAGTGCCGCCTAGATTTTTTAGATCCGCTACATTAGATTTGAGGTATTCTCCATATTCTTTCCACAAGGGAAATTCAATTAATCTTTCATAAACTGCATGCCCACATTCTTCCATTTTAGTTTTGGTAGATTGATCGGCATTGCCCATGTAGCAAATCGCTTCAGGACCAACGGCATTGGCAGCAGAACCCGTGAGCGTAGCAAAATCGAGAACTAGCTCGGGCTTGTATTTTTTGGCATAATGTAAGGCGTCGGCAAGTAGTAGACGCCCTTCCGCATCGGTATTAAGGATCTCAACGGTGCTGCCACTATACATCGTGACCACATCTCCAGGTACATAGGCATCTTGGCCGGGGCGATTGTCTGTAGAAGGCACCAAGGCCACGAGGTGTATCGGCAATTCCGCCTTAGCAATAGCCGCCATCGTACCGATAACGGTAGCGGCACCCGCCATATCACTTTTCATGAAATCCATGGAGTTGGGAGTAGGCTTAAGGCTCAATCCCCCCGTGTCATAAACCACTCCTTTTCCAACCAAAACAATTGGTTTTTTATTCTTAGCCTTCTTGGGTTTCCATTCTAAAACCGAAAAGGTGGGAGGCAATTTACTTCCTAGGTTGACCGCCAATAAGCCACCCATCTTTAATTGCTGGATTTTTTTCTTGTTGAAGACATTAACGGAGAAGCCCGATTGCTTACCGATTTTTTTGATGTCTTTGCTAAGTTGAAGAGCAGATAAATAGGATTGTGGTTCGTTGACTAGGTCGCGAGCTAGACAAGTGGACGAGGTGACGGCGATCAGTTGATCAAATTCCTTTTTACTAAGTATGCCTTGTTCGATTTGGATGGTTCGAAGCGAATTGCTTTTGGCCGTTTTATCTTTAAAGTATTTTAGGAATTGATAATTTCCAAGAATCATTCCTTCTAGAAAATCCGAGATGCGATTTGTTTGGCTTCGCTGAACTAAAACGACCGACGAAATTTTGTAGTGAGAGAGCGTAGATAGAATGTCACAGCCAGCGATTCTGGCTTGCTCGCGTTCTGCCGCTTCGCTGGAACAGGAATTTAAAAACTGAATAATGATGATTCTATCTTCCTGAGGGATTAGAATATAAGGCACTTCCCTTTTGGCCATTTTCTTTAAATAAGTCTGTTCTGCACTCGTCAAAAAGTCTTTGGTCCAAGAGAAATTATTATTATCGGCTAGAATTATCAGGTTATCTTTACTTTTGTGCGATCTTAAGATCGAAACTTTAGTATTCATCTCGTGCAATTGTGATTGAAAAAGCCGACTGTTTTTTGGTTTTGCGGGCTCTTTTCTAAATATTCGCAAAGATAAATAAATAAGCTGACATATAAATTGGCTTGATTTCGCACCCTTTATGGTAGAATTCTGCTGAATTTCAAGGGCTTAGACTGATGAATCAGTTTGATCAGGATCCATCATAGCGGCTTAAGTACACAAGTCCAGGGTGTTCAATAAGTCGTTGAATACCAGCAGGGCACAAAAATAGATTCATTTGAAAGCTAAAAAATCATATGGTCAGCATTTTTTGCATCGGGAAGACCTTGCGGAAAGAATAGCCAATAGTCTGATTCGAACGGAGGACTATCAGAGGGTATTGGAGATCGGTCCTGGTCAAGGAGTGCTGACCAAGTATTTGCTAGAGCAGCCTTATGATCTTACCGTAGTGGAGGCCGATAGAGATATGGTGGCTTATATTCAAAAGCATTACCCAGAGCTCAAAGAAGAAATCATTGCGGCAGATTTTCTGAAAGTAAAACTAGAGGACTTTTTCCAAGAGGCTCCTTTTGCGATCATTGGAAATTTTCCCTATAATATTTCTTCTCAAATCTTATTTAAAATGCTCGATTATAAAGAGCAGATTCCGGAGTTGGTGGGCATGTTTCAAAAGGAAGTGGCACAAAGAGTAGTGGCTGCACCCGGAAGTAAAACCTATGGAGTCGTCAGTATATTGGTACAGGCTTTCTATGAGGGAGACTATCTTTTTGAGGTAGATAAAAGCGCTTTTAATCCACCTCCCAAAGTACAATCTGCCGTGATTCGACTTCGAAGAAGAGAGACGCCAATCATGACTTGCGATCACAAACTTTTCCGTGCGATTGTAAAACAAACCTTTAGCCAGCGCCGCAAGATGTTGCGCAATACCATGAAGTCTTTTATCAAAGACCATCCGATGCTAGAGGAAGTTTTCTTTCAGCAAAGGCCGGAACGTTTGTCGGTTTTGGATTTTATTGAACTGACGAAACGAGTAGAACAAGTGGTGAAAAATAAATAGTTTTCTTTGATGGGTACCATTATCTTATCTAAATATTAACAGTTTCCCCAAACTTTAAATAAACGCTAACTAGTAATCCTTACTCAGGTTTCGGATAATCCCTTATTTTTGCTCTTCGAAGCAGTTCACGGAATTGAGTAAAACATCATCTCCTTTTGATGGCAATAAAGTCTCCGAAAACTACTTAGATAGATTTCTCCAAAATATCAAATGCAATAATCAAATGAAAAGATCCTTTCTCCTCTTCCTTGTCGGCCTCTTTTTTTGTTCCTCTATTTTTGCACAGGAAAAATTTTCTCAAGAGGCATTTGAAACCCTCGCCAGCAGTCTGAAAGAAATCGAATCGAATGGCAATACCTTCGAGCAAAAATTGGAATTACAGGAAACTGGAAGCTTGCTCGACTTAGTTTTTGAAACGACGATCATCGATAAAAAAGGCAAAAGCAATATAGAACGTTTTGAGTTTAATCTGATTGATTTGGATCCTCGGCTATTGCGTCGAGAAGTGAAAAGTAAAACGATGTTTTTGACACTCAAAACAGATGACAACCAGAAAATGATCAAATATTTTGAGGACGGGGAGCAAGAAAATTACCGCAATTACTTTTCAATCGCAGTCGATGGTGTAGATGATTGTCGAGCCTTAAAAGAACTCTTCGAAGCGGCTATAAAAAAGGCGCGGAAAGAAGAAAGCTTAGATTTATCAGCAATGACTTTTGGAGATCAAATCAATTTTTTGAAGGAAAATATTAAGACCGTAAAGATTAATGATGGCGAGTATGAACAGGTTTTGTCGATTGGTCAGCCTAGTTATCTGCTGCAATTAAAAGTAGAAGATGGGACAGAGAAAACGACGAAGAGTTTGGAAGCAAAATTTAATCTAGCAGACTTGCTTGAGAAGTCGATTAAAATTAATGTATCAGGAAAGAAGTTATTGGTGAAAGCATCTACCCAAAATGGAAAACGTTGGGTGCAAAAATATGTGGAAGGAGAATTTAAGTCTTATGGCAATTCTGTAGAGTTTGTAACCAATAATACGACGGAGGCCCGGAACATTGCAGGAGCTTTGAAGCAGTTGATTTCAGGAGCAAGGAAACAAGAAAAGGCGGATATGGAGGGACTGGTAAAAAGTGAGGAAGAACGGATCAAATTATTGTCAGAATATATTGGAGAGGTAAGTACCGAGAAAAAAGAAATCAAGCAAGATTTTTCAGGGGACTGCATTATAAAGTACTCCCAAACGACCTTGGAAAGTAATGATAAATCGGTCATCAATGAATACGCTTTTAATTTCATTGATTTTGAAAAAAAGAAAACTTCCGTCCAAGTTTCTTCTAGTGCTTTAAGTGTAAAAATACAAGGAGATAGGAAGTTGGTAAAATACACCAAGAATGGTACGGCACAAAGTTATCGGAATAACCTTTCCTTTATCGTTGCAGAAATTGAAGATGCCAAAAAAATAGCTTTTCTCTTAGAACAGCAAATCGAAAGTTGTCAGGAAAAAGCAAAAGAAAAAACGTTAAGCGGCGGTACACCAGCAACCTTATTGGCCAATTGTGAGCAGTATATTTCTGACATAGACTTATCTAGTTATACCTACAAGCAAAAATTAGAAGCGGTAGATAATGTCCCTTGCAAATTACAGATGACCCAGACGAAGTCAGATAAAAATAAAGATACCGAAGTGCTCTTTGAGTTTAACCTAAACGACATGAATCCTAAGTCGATTGACTTTGATGTTTCGGGCAAAGAACTTGCTGTAAAACTTTATACCAAGAACAAAGAAAAAGTGATTAAAAGATACTTGGGCGATGAAAAATCAGACTATGTAGACCATCTCGAAATATTCATGGATGATGTCGAAAATACGAGAAATTTGATTGGTTTGTTCAAGGAATTAGTGAATGCTTGTGCGGAGTAAAACCCTCGGCAATGGTATCTCAATAAGGTGCTGTTAATTTGTAAATGGCCTTGTTGAGATGCCAGAATTCCTCGCTACCGCTCAAAAAGCAGCCCAATTGTTCCATTTCTGGGGAAGTTTAATTATCTTGTAAGAAATACAGTTCTATTAGACTAGGTATTTTTTTAGAATTAGCAAAAACTAAACAACCAAAGTCTTCTAATCTCACTTTACCACACCAGCAGAATATTAGGTTTTGTAACAGCCAATGTTACTATTTCAAATCTCCTTTTTGAACTAATAAATCAGAAATAGAGAATACACCCCCGTGTACAAAGAAATCTCTGGAGCCGGAATAACCTTTTTATTGGATTCTATTTTCGCACCAGTAATAACATTTACAAACCAATTCTTAAAAGAATTTTGATGAAAACAATTCCCTTCTTGTTTCTCACCTTGATATTGTGTTTTTTGAGCCCACTCCAAGCTCAGGATAGTTCTACCAAAGGAACCGACTTTTGGTTTGCTTTTATGGATAATGGGGAACCTACTAGTCCTACAACATTAAAGAAATTATCGATATTCATTAGTTCCGAAGAAGCGAATACAGGAACCGTAGAAATTCCAGGTATCGCTTGGGTCCAAAATTTCTCAGTGGCTGCTAATTCCACGGTTGAAGTGATTGTACCGACGAGTATAGAGTTTGAAGACCGACAAGTTATTGGGGATAATGGAATTCATGTTACTACAGATAAAAAAGCGACCGTTTATGCGTTAAATTACATGTCTTTTTCTTCAGATGCGACCATCATATACCCTACCAATACTTTGGGAAGAGAATACTTTAATCTCACTTATAGGACCTTAAATATCGGTACTCAATATCCTTCTTTGATGCTGTTGGTCGGTGCTCATGACAATACCGTATTGGAGATTACCCCATCGGTAGTTACGACGGCTGGTAATGCTGCCAATGTTCCCTTTACCATCATCCTTAATCAAGGAGAAACCTATATGGTGGCCAATACTTCCAATGGTGGAGATATCTCTGGAACTTATGTGAAGAGTGTTCCAAATTCAGATGGAGAATGTAAAGAAGTTGCGGTGTTTGGAGGACATTTTTGTGCCAATATTCCAGTTGGATCCACTTATTGTGATCACCTATACGAACAGATACCACCGACCAAACAATGGGGGAAATCTTTTATTACCGTGCCTTTAAAAACCCGTAAAAAAGATGTCTATAAAGTTATGGCATCCAAAGATAATACAACGGTTACTATCGGTGCGACTCCAACGACACTCAATAGTGGGGAAATCTATGAATTTATTTTGACGGATCCCACTTTTATAGAATCAGATCAACCTATTTTGCTTTCCCAATTTAGTGGAGGAACGGGTTTTGATGGAGTAGCCAATTCAGATCCTTTTATGGTGCTCATCAGCCCTACAGAACAAACGATAGAACAGGTCACCTTTACCGCTTTTTCATCTACACTAATCCTTGCCTTTTATTTGAATGTCATTGTGAAAACAGCAGATGTTGGAAGTACTTTTTTGGATGGGGTAAACGTTGCTAGTGAGTTTTCGGTCGTGCCTGATAATCCGGATTTTTCTTATGCACAAATAGACGTGAGTGTAGGGGTTCATAATTTGCTCAATGACAAAGGGGTGGTTTCTTATATCTACGGCTTTGGGTCAAGAGAATCTTACGGTTATGTAGCGGGGGCTAACCTGAAAGCGATCAACAAAGGTTTTGATGTGGTAGAAGGGGGAATTGATTCTACCTTCTATTCAGACTTTAGTAATGTCATTGTATGCCCAGGAGAAAAATTAGAATTCGTGGCTTCTTCCAATGACGTGGAGATTCAAAGTTATGCTTGGGATCTTGGGGGTGGATTGATTGTGCCTGGAGATACCACCAGTAAAATCTACCCTGACACTGGAACTTTTACGGTAACTCTAATAATAACTTATATCAATGGCTGTGAAGAAGAATTGGAAACGACTTTCGAGGTTAGAGAATTAGAAACTGCCGATCAAATAAATGTTTGTGAGGGCGATACAATTTTTGGAATTCCTATTTTTGCAGATACGATGCTATGTAGTACCTTTCCTTCGCTCTATGGTTGTGATTCCACTCATTGTTATGACATCATCCTAGAGTTGCCAGTACTTACTCAAGTGGATACGACGATTTGTCAAGGGGAATCCGTTTATGGAATTCCCATCTTTTCAGACAGCTTGATCTGCAATGACTATACCTCGACGCTCAATGGCTGTGATTCAACGTATTGCTATAATGTCTCTGTCCAAACCTTGCAAATTGTTCAGGTAGATACAGTTGTCTGTGAAAATGCTGTTGTCAATGGAGTACCCATTACTAATGATACTTTGATGTGTGGCACTTATAGTACTTTGAATGGTTGTGATTCTATTTTTTGCATCAATGTAATTTTGGAACTGCCCTCTTACGAGGAAAAAGATACGATAGTTTGTGAAAACACCTTATTCAATGGCATCCCTATTCTTGCCGATACCTTGCTTTGCGATACCTTTTTGAATGTCAATAATTGCGATTCTATTTTCTGTTTTAATGTAATGCTCACTACTCCCGTATATGTTGAGGTGGATACAATGGTTTGTAAAAATTCAATAATCTATAATACGCTTGCCATCGCCGATACGACTATTTGCAATACTTTTGTCAACAGCTTTGGCTGCGACTCTACGCATTGCTATAAGGTCTCTATCATTCCAACGATCAATACGCAGACCGATACAATGGTCTGTGAAAATTCGGTGATTTATAATAATTTTATTGTCTCCGACACGATCGTCTGTAATACTTTTATAACCGCCAATGGCTGCGATTCGATTCACTGTTATAATGCCTCTCTTATCCCTCCGGTCAATGTACAAACCGACACCATGGTTTGTCCCAATGCAATAATTTACGGTACGGCAGTTACCTCTAATACAGTGCTATGTAATACCTTTTTGACGGCCAATGGTTGTGACTCGATTCACTGTTATAATGTCTCTCTTATCCCTCCGATCAATGTACAAACGGATACGATGGTTTGTCCCAATGCAATAATTTACGGTACAGCAGTTACCTCTAGTACCGTACTTTGCAATACCTTTTTGACGGCCAATGGCTGTGATTCTACTCATTGCTTTGACATTACACTTATCCCCCCGGTAGCTACCCAAAAAGATACCCTTGTTTGTCAGGATGTATTTGTTTACGGCGCGCTTATTTTGGCGGATACGATTATCTGTAGAGATTTTACGACGCTCAATGGTTGTGATTCTACCCATTGTTATACCATTACCGCAGAACCTCCAGTTTTTACTGATAGTGATACGATCCTCTGTGAAGGGGATGTTTGGGAAGGGCAGTTTATTTTTTCTGATACGACGCTTTGTAAGCTTTATACCAATGTCAATGGCTGTGATTCGACCCACTGCCAGAATATCACTTTGAAATACCAAGTCTCGGTAGATAAGGATACTATGGTTTGTGTGGGAGAGATTGTTTATGGTGTTTCGGTTTTCACCGATGATTATATCTGTAATGTTTTTACGGCTGCGAATGGCTGTGATTCTACCCATTGTTATGACGTTTCTGTAAAACAAGGAGTGACGATTCAGGAAGACACGCTCTTGTGTCAAGGAGGCGAACTTGGAGGGCTAGTGCTCTATGCTGATACCTTCCTTTGCAATACTTATTTTGCGGCGAATGGCTGTGATTCTATTCATTGTTTTGAGGTCGAAATAGCAGCGCCTACCTTTAATGAAATTAACTCTACCATTTGTGAAGGAGAGCTTTATCCTTTTGGAAGTTCTGTTTATACAGAGTCCGGACAGTATACCAATGATATTGTGCCGCTTGGCGATTGTCAGCCAATTGATCAACTCAATTTGAAAGTATTACCGACGATAAACGACAGCTTTTCCTTGACGATTTGTGAAGGAGAAGAATATTTAGGACATACGATTTCTGGGACTTATATTGATACCCTGAGAACCGCTGAAAATTGCATTGTCAATCGCTTGGAATTGGAAGTAGAAGAAGAAATGCCGATGCAAATCATTGAAGATTATACTTGTCCTTGTAATAATAAAGTTGCGACTTATGGCTTTGAAAAATCTGGTTTATACATCATAGATACCTTGATTAACGAAAATGGTTGTGAGGTAATTCAGGCGGTTAATTTTACGAATTATTCCGTCTATATTCCCAATGCCTTCTCTCCAAATGGAGATGGCGTAAATGATGAATTTAGGATTTATCGAGAAGTCGAACTAAGTGGAGAAGCAGTAGTGATAGAATACTTGGGTATTTTTGATCGCTGGGGCGGTATTATCTTGGAGCAAAGACAAGGGATGGTGATGAATAAACCACTTTGGGACGGAACGGTAGTAGGCGAAGAATTGAATAGTGGGGTGTATGTATATGTAGTTGAGCTAAGTTGTCCTGCAACAGGAAGTACCTTTAAGTGTCAGGGAGATATTATGATTGTAAAATAAACAGCTCCTGAGTCAACTCCGTGATTGGCTAATCATTCCACTCTGATGGAAAAAATCCTTAGAAAGCCTTTGCGAAAATATTCTGTTTTCACAAAGGCTTTCTAATTTTGCGATTCAAGTCCATTTTTTTACCTTCGGGAACTTATTTTGACCAGCTCTGTTGATATAAGTGCTTGTTACCTAAGGGTACAACTATTTTAAGAATCCTAAAAGGAAATAAAATGACGCTCGAAGAAAAAATCAATGTAGACCTCAAAGAGGCAATGAAAGCCAAAAATAAATTAGCACTCCGTGGAATCCGTGCGATCAAATCGGCCATTCTACTTTCTAAAACAGATGGTAGCGGTACTGCTTTGACGGAGGAAACAGAAATTAAATTGCTACAGAAATTAGTGAAGCAGCGCAAAGACTCTCTCGAAATTTATGAAAAGCAAAATCGAGAAGATCTTGCTGTGACGGAACGGGAAGAAATTGCCATTATCGAAAAGTATCTTCCGGAGCAATTGAGCGAAGCGGATTTGGAACCCATCATCACTGCGATTATTGCTCAAACGGGAGCCGCTTCGATGAAAGATATGGGGAAAGTGATGGGCATGGCCTCTAAGCAATTAGCGGGCAAAGCAGATGGTAAACTTATTTCTGGAGTGGTCAAACGGCTCTTGGCTTAAGTTTTAGAATAGATATACTTTTGTAAAGAAGCCATGTCGCCTAATTTAAGCGACATGGCTTCTTTGTGTACGGTGGCTTGTAGTTTCTAAGATTCGAACTTTCGCTTCAGCAAAAGAATCTATCTTCATTGAATAAAACCATCCTTTCTACTCTGCTCAATTTTAAAAAGCATCAAGGGCTCCATTAGATTGACCCTGCGCTTCGCCTCTTCCACCGCTTCTCCTTCAAACAAGTCCTCCAAGGTGCTAAAAAACAATTGCTTCCAGCGTGTGAAATGTGCTTGATTCAAAGGTGTCTTTTTATCTAGTGCAATATGCGCAGGGATAACTTGACCTCGATAAACTGGATTGTGGAGCAACATTGCTTCCCAAAAATCATACATGACCGGCAGGTGTTTGGGCCAGTCGATACGACTAATGTCATTGAAGATATAACCAATGAGTTCATCTGCTCTAACTTGATTATAAAAGGTGTCGATTAGCAATTGGATGTCCGCTCGACTTCTGATTTCTTTTTTCATAGGTCTATTTCTATTATAATTTAAGGTCCCATAACCGTTTTGTAAAAGTAAGATAAGGAACCATTTTTATCTTTGAACAGTTATGGTTGAAGAATTCTATGATAAAAACAAGAGAATAAAAAAATAAAATAAATTCATAGGG
>CAYQRA010000046.1:0-16906 GCA_964419315.1 uncultured Saprospiraceae bacterium
TTTGGCTTGTAAAGGCAGCGAGAGATTGCCAATTTCATCCAAAAATAAAGTGCCATCTGAGGCCACTTCAAACCGACCCGTGCGATCTTCATAAGCATCCGTAAAAGAACCTTTTTTATGTCCAAATAATTCGCTTTCAAAGAGGCTGTCTGGAATAGCACCTAGGTCTACGCTAATAAAAACTTCTTGGTGGCGAGGCGATTGCCGATGAATAGCACGGGCAATCAATTCTTTTCCCGTTCCATTCTCTCCAAGCAATAAAATATTAGCATCTGTAGCTGCTACCTTTTGGATGGTATTGAAAATCTTTTGCATCACCGCCGAGGCTCCGATGATCTCATTGTATTGCTGATCTATTTCTGATTGTAAAACCGCTTTCTTTTTTTGTAATTGCTGAACTTCTTGTACGGATTCTCTCAGACGCAAGGCCGCCGAAATACTCGCCAGTAGTTTTTCGTTGCGCCAAGGTTTGATTACAAAATCAATGGCTCCTTTTTTGACTGCTTCCACAGCCATTTCTACTTCGCCGTGAGCCGTAATCATGATCACACTTATTGTAGGATCTAGGGTTTTTATTTTCTCCAACCAAGCTAATCCTTCTTTACCACTAGTATCTCCTTTTCGGAAATTCATATCGAGTAAAACCAAATCGAATTCACCACTTCGCAAATGTCGGGGAAGTAGATTCGGATTGTGTTCGGTCTGAACAGATTCAAAATGTTGTTTGAGGAAAAAACGAAGCGTGATGAGAATGTCTTCTTCATCATCGACCACTAATATCTTTTCAGTTCTTTTCATTTGCTGTTGGGGTATTTTAAAACCACTTCCTGATCTGAAATGGTTCTTTTCTTTTTGCCAAGATACAAAAGAGGACTTAAAACTGTTCATTTCCGGACACCTACCGTTCATTAATGAACATTTTTTGGAACCCTTGTATTATACGATTTATGCGTAAATAATTGATAATGAGTGAGTTGCAAGAGTTGGCACGGGCATTGATCACCAATAAGAAACAAGTATCAAAAAATGGATAAGAAAATCGAAAAAAAACCTTGGTGGCATTTCAAAAAGATAGGAGGCTACCTATTGGGAATGGCAGCTTTAGCAACATTTTATGCCGTTGTCTACAAAGATTCTGGAACAAGTAGACTGAATGTACAGACGGAACGACTCTCGGTAGATACCGTCAAGAACGGCGTTTTTCAGGAATTTATTCCAGTCTCAGGAGTTGTACAACCAATCAAGACCGTATTTCTAGATGCTATGGAAGGAGGAAGAGTAGAAGAGATTTTTGTGGAAGATGGAAGTGTGGTAGAAAAGGGACAAGCCATCTTGCGTTTGGTGAATACGGATTTACAATCTAGCTATTTGAATCAAGAAGCCAATCTAGTTGCCCAGATCAATCAAATTCGGAGTACGAGTGTAATGATGGAACAACAGAGTCTCAACCTGCGCGAGCAAGCCTTGGATGTTGACTATCGAATTACTCAATTGAGAAAAACGGTCGACCGAAACAAAAGCTTGATTGCTGACAATGTCATCTCTCAAGTGGAATTCGAATTGTCGGAAGACGAACTTAATCACCTCAAGCGCAGAAGGAAAATGCTACAATTGACGATGGAAAAAGATTCGATGTTTCAAGAAATGCAGCAGCGACAAATGGAATCTTCGATTGACTTGATGGAACGCAATTTGGATTTTGCCAAACAAAGCCTCGATAATCTTTTAATCAAAGCACCGATAAGCGGACAGCTTTCGTCGCTCAGTAAAGAGATTGGAGAATTGATTACTCGTGGTGAAAATATTGCTCAAATTGACTTGTTGACCAATTATAAAATTAGAGCACAGATCGACGAATATTATATCTCTCGAATTTTTACGAGCCAAAAGGGAAGCTTCCAATTTGATGGTCAATCTTTTGAGGTAGAAATCAAAAAAATATATCCTGCCGTAAGCAATGGTGGATTTGAAGTGGATTTGGTTTTTACTCAAAGTCCTCCTAAAAGTATCAAGCGCGGACAAAGCTTACCGATTCGATTGGCTCTGAGTGATGAAAGTGAAGCTTTACTATTGGCACGTGGAAGCTTCTATCAAGAAACTGGTGGAAACTGGGTCTACATTATCGACCCCGAAACCAATACCGCTCGGAAGCAAGAAGTAAAAGTAGGAAAACAAAATCCGGATTATTACGAAGTCTTAGAAGGTTTAAAACCAGGAGATATCGTCATTACTTCCGGCTATGAAAACTATAATGAAAAAGAAGAATTAATCCTAAACTAAAAATCAAAATTCCGCAGCTACAGCGGATTCTATAAAATTATAATTATGATCAAGACAACAAATCTTAGTAAAGTTTACCAAACCGAAGAAATTGAAACGACCGCACTGAATGAAGTGAACATCGAAATCAAAGAAGGCGAATTTGTTTCCATCATGGGCCCTTCTGGCTGTGGGAAATCTACCTTACTCAATATCCTTGGTTTGATCGATAATCCATCTTCTGGAGATTATCATTTTCTCGATGAAGAAGTCGCCCGTTATCCTGAGCGAAAGCGATCCGATCTTCGAAAAAATAATATCGGTTTTATCTTTCAAAGTTTCAATTTGATTGATGAGTTGAGTGTTTTTGAAAATGTAGAACTACCGATGTTGTACACCAAAACTCCTTCTGCTGAACGCAAAAGAAGAGTAGAAGAAATTTTAGAACGCATCAATATGATGCATCGCCGCAATCATTTTCCACAACAACTCTCTGGTGGACAGCAACAACGGATTGCGGTAGCTCGTGCCATCGTCAACAAACCCAAAATTATTTTAGCAGATGAGCCTACCGGAAATCTTGACAGCTCCAATGGCGATGATGTGATGAAAACTTTGGCAGAACTCAACGCCGAAGGAACGACCATTATCATGGTGACACACTCTCCTTATTGCGCTGGTTTTGGCAATCGTATTATTCGTTTGTTAGATGGAAAAGTTGTGACCGAAAACATCATGACCAAACATCACATTTAAGCGTTTTTCTATAGACGCTCTCTGACCTACAGCTTTGAGTTGCGCTCCAGCACATCAGATGAAAGTACTGTGATCTTTTACGATTTCTCTAAAACCAAACCTTATGATTCGCAATTATTTTAAAATAGCTTTTAGAAGTCTAGGCAAACAAAAGTTGTATGCTTCTATCAATATCCTAGGTCTTGCTATGGGGATAGCGATTTGTCTTTTAGCTTATCTGTATCTCCGTCATGAATTTAGTTATGACCGTTGGTATCCCAATGCGGAGCAAATGTATCGCATCAATTCCTCGATTAATATGGAAGGGGTCAATGATGAAATTCCGATAACGCCTTACCCACTTGCGGGGGCATTGGTTGACAAAATTCCAGAAGTGAGTGCAAGTGTAAAATTACATGAATCGTGGAAGGAGACCTTGCTTGAATATGAAGGAAAGCAGATTTACTCCAATGAATACGCTAGAGTAGATTCTTCTTTTTTCAAAGTCTTTGAGATGCCCTTTTATGCTGGAAGTGCTAAAGCTGCTTTGAATCAACCAGACCAAGTGGTCGTTAGTCACCAATTCGCCAAATCTTTTTTTGGAACGCCAGAGGCTTTAGGAAAAGCCATTAAGTTTGATGATAAAAAAGAATACATCGTTAGTGGCGTTTTAGCGCCAAGTCCAGGGCCAAGTCATCTGTATTTTGATTTTTATATTCCTTTGGCAAAACGAGAATCCTTGAATGATTCTTGGACGAATATGTTTAATTATCACACCTATGTAAAACTTCATCCCAAAAGTGATGGAGCCGCTTTTGAAAGAAAAATGGATGATATGCTAAAAGCAAAATTACTTGCTTTGGCTCAATTGGGGGGAGCAGGACCAGAGTCCGCAATCGCTAAGGAGTACGTCGATGCGATTAGTATGAATGCTTTTCCTGTAGTTGATATCCACTTGGAATCGAAGTTGGATTACGAAATGCAACCAGGAGGAGATCGAACTTATATTTACACCTTTATGATGATTGCCTTGGTCATGCTGTTGATTGCCTGTATCAATTTTATGAACCTAGCAACGGCTCGTTCGGCGCATCGCGCCAAGGAAATTGGCGTGCGTAAAGTTATCGGTGCCAACCGTTGGGGAGCTTCCATTCAATTGCTCATAGAAGCAATGGTGCAAAGTTTTGCCGCAGCTATATTGGCGATTATTCTCGCAGAGGTTTTTATCCCCATCTTCAATCACTATACCACCGCTAATATCGAAATCAATGGCAATAATATTTGGTCCTTTGGAATCGTCACCATTGGTTTTGCTTTTTTGACCAGCTTATTGGCAGGGATATATCCAGCCTTTTTTCTTTCTGGTTTTCAACCCGTAAAAGTATTAAAAGGCGATTATTCTCGCAGTGGAGAAAGTGCGATCTTACGCAAAGGATTGGTGGTGTTTCAGTTTACAGTTTGTGCGGCACTCATTGTCTTTCTATTGGTTGTACAAGGGCAGATTGATTATATGAAAAACAAGGAACTGGGTTTTCACCCAGAGCAAGTGATCATTGCGCCCTTACAGACCAGAGCGATGTGGGATAATCCCCAAGCCCTAAAAAGTAGGTTGCTGCAAGAGTCTGGTATTCTTAGTGTAAGTGTTTCAGAACGTTTTCCAGGACAGGTAATGGGAGGTAATTATTATGAATCAAAGAATGGTCATTCTGCCTTATTAGATTTTAATAATGTCGATGAAGATTATTCGTCCGTCTTGGATATGGAAATGAGCATGGGGCGCTTTTTTACCAAGGCCGATTTGCAAGATACCAGTGCGCAATATGTAGTGAACGAAACCTTTGTTAAAAATTTTGAATTGGGAGAAAATCCGATTGGGGAATTGATCAGTCAGGGAGATGGATATAATGAAGGGCCTATTGTAGGAGTAGTGAAAGACTTTCATTGGAAAGGATTTACCGAAAGTATTCAGGCAACAATCTTTCAAAAGATAGATGGGGATGTTCCCAAAGTAGCCATCAAAGTAGCTCCAGGTCAATTGTCGAATACCCTAAAGAAAATTCAAAGTATCTGGGCAGAATTTGAACCCAATCATCCAATGGCTTATTCTTTTCTCGATCAAAATTTTGGAAAGGTCTATCAGCAGTACATCAGTTTTGGACAAATTCTTTCCTACCTGACTTTACTCATCATTTTTACAGCCATACTCGGACTTTTTGGACTAGCTACTTATACTGCCGAACAACGGACTAAAGAAATTGGAATTCGAAAAGTACTTGGTGCTTCGATTACTTCCATTCTACAATTATTGATTTACGATTTTGCTCGTTTGGTCTTTATCGCTTCGGTGGTCGCTGTGCCCGTCGGTTTTTGGCTGTCCCGTAAATGGCTCGCAGATTTTGCTTATCAAACAAACATTAGCATTATTCCTTTTGTGCTGACGCTTGGTTTTATTTTGCTGATTACCATTATTACGGTAGGGCTTCAAGCTTATCGAGTTGCCATTGCTAATCCAATAAAAGCATTGAAAGAGGAATAGGAAAACCTATTGGGTTTTCAAGATCTTTTAAATTTGCTGTAAACTTAAAATCGAGTCAAAGACTATGCTTAAAAATTATTTTAAAATTATTTGGAGAACGATCTATCGCCAACCAGTCTATGCGATTCTAAATCTCTCCTGTCTAACGGTTGGACTTACCGCCGCGATACTTATTTTATTGTATTTGGATTTTGAAATAAACTTTGATCGCTTTCACGAAAAATCAGATCGAATTTATCGAGTTGAAACCAATTCGATAAAGACCAAAGAAAAAACCATTGAGGTCAATTGGATCAATACTTCAGCGCTCCTTGGTCCCTACGTCAAACAGGATTTTCCTGCCGTAGAAGCGTACACCCGTTTATTTAGGTTCTTCCATAATGAAGTTGTTGAATTCGAAGTGGATGGCAAAAGTATTGAGGAAGAACACATCGCACTAGCCGATACGGGCGTCTTGGAGGTATTCACTTTTGATTTTATTCACGGAGATCCTCAAGAAGCCTTAACGGGGCCGAATAAGATCATATTGGCGCAAAGCCTTGCCCAAAGAATTTTTGGAGATACCAATCCTATGGGAAAAATAATGAAAAGTAATTTGGCGCATGTTTTACCAGATGTCGAACCAGATTTTGAATTTATTGTCAGTGGGGTATATCGAGATTTTCCACGCAATAGCCACCGCCGTTTGAATGCTTTGATTTCAGCAGAAAGTGATCCGAAGTTGTCGGAATATTACTTCAGACGTTTCACCTTTGCGACCTATGTTTTATTGCACAAAGAAGCAGATGCAGAGGCTTTGGAGAAAGATATTTCCTCCATTTATGGAAAATATATGGACCCCGATATTGAGATGTTTATGGAAGAGGCAGTACATGAATTAGTACCCCTGCGAGAGATTCATATGAATCAGACCGGAGGAGCGGCCTACGTTTATGTTTTTGCGGCAGTAGGGTTTTTATTATTATTGATCGCAATCATTAGCTATGTAAATTTAGTGACTGCTCAAGCGAGTAAAAGAGCATTGGAAGTAGGAGTCAGAAAGGTGATGGGGTCGAGCCGTACTCAATTGGTTGTACAATTTTTATCAGAATCTTTGGTCTTTAGTACAATCGCCTTGACGCTTGCTGTAGCCTTAGTTTTTTCTACGATAGATCCCCTCAATGAATTGCTAAGTTTAGAATTGAGTGCTCAATTGCTAGGAAAGTCATCCATGATAGGCGGCTTGTTTTTACTCTTGTTTTTATTGACCTTTTTGGGAGGAGCTTATCCTGCGTTTTTCCTTTCTTCCTTTCAACCCATTTCTATTTTAAAGGGAAAAACAAGCAAAGGGGCACCTTTGCGCAGAGGGCTATTGGCGGTACAGTTTGCCATCGTTATTTTCGTCTTGATTACTACAGGAATGATTTACGAACAGCTTCAGTTTTTGCGACAAAAAGATCTGGGCTTCAATCAAGATCAAATTATTCGACTGGGATTAGAAACCGATGAAGTGCTAGAAAAACTACCTGTTCTAACCAGTGCTTTAAAACAAAGTCCATTGATTGCAAAAGTAGGGAGTGCTACTTTTTTGCCAGGGACAGGTTTGCCGAGGCGACCGATTTCTACGGATGGTGGGCCAGACCAAGAATCCCAGTTTGTCTTCTTTGGAAGTATTGATTATGATTTTTTAGAAACGCTTGATATGCACTTGGTGGCCGGGAGAAATTATTCTCCGGATCATCCCGAAGATGAAGAAAAGAATATCATTGTCAATGAAGCTTTGGCCAAGAGTTTTGGTTTGGAAAATCCTGTTGGAGAAAAAGTGCGTTTTGGGGATAAAAGAAATCCAAGCCATGTTACGATCATCGGAGTGGTCAAAGATTTTCATCATACGACTTTGCACGACCCAATTGGTTCGCAGATGTATATGTTGGCACCAGCCTCTTATCATTTGGCGATAAAAATAGACCAAAATATTCCCGCAGGGATTGCACATATTGAAAAGAGTTGGAAGCAAATATTTCCAAATGAACCCTTCAAATATCATTTCCTAGATGCCGATATTCAAGCAGGTTATGAAGTAGATCAAATTCGAGGGAATATCTTTTTGTTGTTTTCTTGCTTGACCATTTTTATTACTTTTCTAGGCTTGTTTGGTCTGGTGGCTTATATCGCTAGACAGCGAATCAGAGAAATTGGAATTCGCAAAGTGCTAGGAGCAGGTATATGGGACATTGTTTTATTGATGTCTAAAGATTTTTTACTCTTGGTCAGTTTTGCGGCTTTACCTGCCTTTGCTATAGCTTGGTATTTTATCAATAATTGGTTGCAAGATTTTGCCTATCGAGCAGAAATGAATTACCTGATCTATGGATTAGTATTGCTCCTGATGCTACTGTTGACCTTTTTGATTACCAGTGTCCATGCCGCTCGAACAACGAACCTAAATCCAGCGGACACCCTAAAATATGAATAATTGAATATTGGGCAATGCATCTTGGTTTTTCTCCCCAAAGCGGGAAAAATATTCTGCGAGCCCAAGGCTTTCTATTTTCGAAAAAGCCATCCAATTTAAAAAAATTAAATCTGAAAAATCATGTTTGTAAACAACCTAAAAATAGCTATCCGAAATCTATTGAAACACAAGTATATCACGATGATCAATCTGCTAGGTTTGGTGGTTGGAATGACTTCCGCCTTGTTGATTTGGCAATATGTCGCTTTTGAAAAAAGCTATGAAGATTTTCAAGAGAATGCTGATCGGATACACAGAGTAGTCACCAATCGTTATGTCGATGGTAATTTGACAATGGAGTTTGCTGCAGGTGCAGCAGGAGCTGGTCAAGTTTTAAAAGAGAACTTTGCGGAGATCGAAGATTATGTCAAAATGCGGGGTGTTGGAGATGTTGCGGTGACGATTGGTACTGAAAGTATTCGTCAAGATAAGGTCTATTTTGCGAGTACCTCTTTCTTTAAAGTCTTTTCTTTTGAATTGTTAAAAGGAGATAAAAATACCTGCTTGAAGGAACCAATGACCGCTTGTATTTCGGAACGAACTGCCAAAAAACATTTTGGCTCAAAAGATCCGATGGGGCAGTTTTTTAGTACAGATGGTGAGCAAGAATTTAAGGTAACGGGGATCTATAAAGACATGCCTAGTAGCAGTCATATGAATAGTCATATGCTATTGTCCTACAGTACTTTCTCTGAAGTCTTAGCGCCGGATAATGAGACGGAAACAGATCCTTTTTGGGATGGATTTTATACCTATTTCTTATTGAAAGAGGGCGTAGATGTAGCGGCATTGGAAACGAAGTTTAAGGCATTGATTGATAAGCAATATGGAGAAGATTTAGGAGAAATAAATGCGGATATGTCTTATGTCCTTCAACCTTTAAAAAGTATCCATCTAAACTCAAATATTCTTTTCGAAATGGAGCCCAATGGGGATGCCAATGCTGTCTGGTTTTTGATGCTTATTGGTAGCTTGGTTTTGATTATTGCTTGGTTTAATTACATTAATCTTTCTACTGCTCGTGCAGAAACTAGAGCAAAGGAAGTAGGAGTTCGAAAGGTGATTGGTTCTAAACGAAGTGACCTGATTAGTTTGTTTTTGACAGAAAGTTCACTGATCAATATTTGTGCTATTTTTCTCTCTTTAGGATTGGCTCAAATTTTAATGCCCTTTTTTGAAATTTTAGCAGGAAAGGAAATTCCATTGAATGTTTTTTCTAGTCCAATGGTCGGGCTAGTTATTTTACTGGTTTTCTTACTGGGGACTTTGTTGGCAGGCTTGTATCCTGCTTTTGTACTCTCTTCTTTTAAGCCGATCTCTGTGCTGAAAAGTAATACAAATCCAGGGAAAGGAAGAGGCGTATTATTGCGAAAGGGCTTGGTGATTGCACAGTTTGTAAGCTCTATCACGCTGGTGGTTGGAACCATTGTTGTTTTTTATCAAATTCGACATTTACAATCAGAAAAATTGGGCGTCAATATTGATCAGACCTTGGTGTTAAAAGCACCGACTATTGTCGATTCTACTTATTGGGGTAAATTTGAAACCTTCAAACAGGAATTGGTAAAACAATCTGAAATTAATTGGGTGTCTACATCTGGCAATGTACCTGGAAGTCACGTTAGATGGACTGCTGGAGGAATCCGAAAATGGGGGGCAGATGAAAGGACTTCTAAAAATGTACAAGCGATTGGTGTTGATTTTGATTATTTGGATACCTATGAAATCGCATTGGTGGCTGGAAAGAAAATGAATAAGGAATTGCATACCGATAGTACTGCTTGTCTATTGAATGAAACCGCAGTAAAATTATTGGGTTTGGGAACGAGCGAAGAAGTAGTTGGGATGCATATTAATTTTTGGGGAGATCGACTAGAAATCGTGGGAGTGGTAGAAGACTTTCATCAAGAATCTCCCAAAGTAGATTTCTGCCCACTTATACTTAGAGTAAATAGTCCTAATGGAGTTCCTGGGTTTATTTCTGTGAAATTCAAGCCAGAAGATTTTCCAAAAACTTTGAGTACTATAAAATCAAAATGGTCATTAGTCTTTGGCCAAAATCCTTTTGAATACTTTTTCCTTGACGAACATTTTGCCAAGCAATATGCAGATGATCAACGCTTTGGAAATGTCTTCGCGCTATTTTCTTTGCTCGCTATTTTTGTTTCTTGTTTGGGTTTATTTGCCTTAGCCGCTTTTATGGCAGAAAAACGAAGAAAAGAAATTGGTATTCGCAAAGTATTGGGGGCTTCGATGGAAAACCTTCTGGGATTATTATTCAAAGATTTTCTAATCTTATTGGTGGTCAGTATCCTAATTGCGGCTCCCCTTTCTTGGTGGGGAATGAATCGGTGGTTGTCAGATTTTGCTTCTCGAATTGATATGCAATGGTGGTTTATCGCAGTGGCAGGTTTGGGGGCAATGTTTATTGCCTTGTTGACCGTGAGTGCGCAGTCTTTCCGAGTGGCAAGAGCCAATCCAATAAAAGCACTGAAGGAGGAATAAAAGGAATGTGAATTTTTAATCAAACAAAAGAACCAGAAATAAATATAAAATGATTCAATTAAAAAATATAGAAAGAACTTATAGAAATGGATTACAAAGAGGTTGGATCTTGCGTGGCGTAGATTTGGAAATAAAGGAGGGAGATTTCGCGACGATTATGGGGCCTAGTGGCGCAGGAAAATCTTCTTTGCTCAATATCATTGGCTTATTGGACCAGCCAGATGGAGGTACTTATGATTTGTTTGGAAAAAGCGTCCATTCGCTTCGCGAACGCAGCAGGCACGAGCTACACAAAGAACACATGGGCTTCGTTTTTCAAGCTTACCACCTCATTGATGACCTGACAGTCTACGAAAATATTGAAACGCCACTCTTGTACCGAAAGGTAAAATCGGCAGACCGAAAGAGTAGGGTAGCAGAATTATTGGATCGCTTTAATATGGTCGCTAAAAAAGACCTTTTTCCAGCTCAACTCTCTGGTGGACAACAACAGTTGGTAGGAGTAGCGAGAGCGATTATACACAAGCCGCAAATACTTTTGGCAGATGAACCTACGGGAAATCTACATCGCTCGCAAGGAGAAAAAATCATGGCGCTTTTTAAAGAGTTGCACCAAGAAGGGATGACCATCATTCAAGTAAGCCATTCTGAAAGAAATGCAGCTTATGGAAATCGAATCATCGAAATGGAAGATGGCCATATTAGATGATTGCGGAACTAATGCTCCACTGACTACAAGCTCCGAAGTCGGTTTGTCCTGTACTTAATTTACAATGTACTTAAAATGAAAAATAGAAAATGAAAAACGTATCCTTTGTACTACTCTTGTTTTTAACGAATACGATTATTTACAGTCAAAATAAATCAATCGAAGAAAAGATTGATCAATTATATGAA
Source organism: uncultured Saprospiraceae bacterium (assembly GCA_964419315.1). Taxonomy (GTDB): domain Bacteria; phylum Bacteroidota; class Bacteroidia; order Chitinophagales; family Saprospiraceae; genus CALLVY01. The sequence goes on from CAYQRA010000046.1 coordinate 11,427, forward strand.
AATATAAGCGAGAATGATCCGGGTTATATGATAGGAATTATAAAGGGAGAAGAATTGCTGTTTGAGAAAGGATATGGGAGTGCAAACTTGGAGTATCAACTACCAATAAATTCAAAGTCTACTTTCAATATCGCTTCTTTGTCAAAACAATTTACCGGAGCTTGTATAGCAAAATTGATTATAGAGGAAAAATTATCCTTAGAAGATGAAGTGGCTAAATATATTGAAGGGTTTCCGTTTGAAAAGAGCGGGATGCAGGTTAAGCATTTGATTTATATGACAAGTGGGATTAATGATTACTATTATAATCCAAGATCCAATGGAACCGACTGGAGTAGTCTAAATTATTTCGATATAGATACGGCAATCATAGCATCTTTTAATTCAAAAGAGTTGATGTATGAGCCGGGAGGCCAATGGAGCTATAGCAATGTAAATTACATGTTGCTCACAAAAATAGTAGAAAAAATAAGTGGACAGCAATTCTCAAAATATATGGAGGAAGAAATATTTCATGCCCTAGGAATGAATAATAGTTATGTCAATGATGACCTCTTTCAAATTATACCCCATCGAGTAAATGGCTATAATAAAAGAGATAAAGAAAATACAGATTGGCTAAAAGAAGAAGGGTATTTAAAAACGGAAAAAGAGGGGTATTTGCAAATCAATAGAAACTCCCCTCATTATGGAGGAAGCGGCATCTATATGTCATTGATAGATTTAAAAAAATGGGTAGTAAACTTTGAATCCAAAGCATTTGGAGGAGCCGATTTTTATAACCTATTGCACAAACGAATGAAGTTTGACCATGATAAATCAAACGATGCATTTGGATTAGCCTATGGGGATTTCAATGGAGTGGAGATCGTCTGGTATGAAGGAGGAGATTGGGGATTTAGTAATTACCTGATGAGGTTTCCAGAGTTAGGAATTACCATAATATGCTTATCAAACCTAGGAACAGGAAATGCCAGAAAGTATGTAAATGAAATTGCGGATATTTTGATAGCAGCGGAAATATTGAATTTGGATTAATTGTTTAGACGACCCATTAATCGAAGGAGATCGATCGCTGCAATTTCTGTCGAATAATTTAGTTGGTTTAAAATACCATCCCTAATATTAACATTAATTACACCATATTACTTTATCAAAAAAACAAAAAAATGAAATGGATTAAGATTTTAATGCTGGCAGTATTGCTATGCGGCGTACAGGCTGTAAATGCCCAAACAGAAGAAGAATTAATTACCCAGACTTTGATGGATTATATAGATGGAACCGCCAATGGGGAAACCGAAAGAGTAGCGAATGCTTTTCACGAAGATTTGAATCTTTATTCTACCAATAAAGATGGAACTTTAAAAGTATGGCCGGGGAAAGACTATCTCAAGATTATTAGAAAAAGTGATCGGATTGGAAAAATCGTTTCGCTTGACTATGAAAAAGATGCAGCTATGGCAAAAATAGAAATTGACATGCCCGGTGCGAAAAGAATCTTTACCGATTATTTGATTTTACTAAAGGTAGAAGGGCAATGGAAAATCATCCATAAAATTTATACCTCTAAGGGGTATTAAGAATGATATAAATATTGACTTGCTATTTAGCAGAGTTAGGTCTATCAGATGCTAAGAGGTCAAAATAAATAACATTTATTTTGACCTCTTTTTTATTTAAAAAATAAACTTGTCTGTCAAACAGAATTCAGGCAACTGTATTAAAATCAACAGGGGCGTAGTTTCGATACCATATTTACTTTTGGCACATTTGCTCCAAAATATAATACGAGAAGTCTTGAAAAATAATTCTAAAACATTAAATTAGCCGCCCAGACAAAACGCAACGCTACTTTTTTCAAAGTAAAACCTTTATACCATGCCTGAAGATATTACCCAATATTGGAACTCCTTCTATGAAATTATTTTTAATTATGCACCGCCCTTACTAAAAGCAATAGCGGTATTATTAGTTGGTTTGTGGGTCATCAAAAGAGTAGTTGCCCTCGCTCGTAAAACCATGCAAGCGGCCAATTTTAGTATAGACCTGCAGCCTTTCCTTTTGTCTATGGTGGATATTGGACTAAAAGTCCTACTCGTCTTTAGTGTAGCTGGGATTGTAGGGATCGAAACGGCTTCTTTTGTAGCCGTACTCGCTGCGGCTAGTTTTGCGGTAGGTTTAGCATTGCAAGGGAGTTTGGGGAATTTTGCAGCAGGCGTCATTATCCTGATTTTCCGACCTTATAAAGTAGGAGACTGGGTAGAAGTAAGTGAGAAGTTTGGTAAGGTGGAAGAAATTCAAATCTTCAATACCTTGATTGTTACCCCAGGTAGAAAAACACTGATCATCCCAAATGGTCAGATCATTGATAACATCGTTACCAATCTTTCTCGGAAAGAATACATCCGCATGGAATTGGAAGTGACCATGCCTTACGCGGAAAGTTTTCCAAAGGTCAAAGAAATTATCTTAGGAGAATTACAGGCAATGCCGGATGTATTGGATAGTCCAGAGCCAGAGGTTGGAATTATCCAGTACGATAGCCATAGCATCACCTTGGGCGTACGTCCCTATGCTTATCCAGATAGATACTGGGATGTTTCTTTTGAAGCTTATGAAAGAATCAAAGCTGCCTTCAATAAAAATAATATCAAAGTGGCTTATTCCGAAGGAGTAGAAATGGGCGATATCGGAAATTAGAAAGATCTTCGAAAACCCTTTCTCAATAAAAAAGCATTTGATTCCGCAGAATCAAATGCTTTTTTGCTGGTACAGAAAAAGAATCCTAAATCCCGGTAATTAAAAACTCCGTTCGTCGATTGCGTTGCCGCCCCTCCGGATTATCATTCGTATCAATCGCCTTGCTTTCGCCAAAGCCTTTAAAATCCATTCGATTGGCGGTAATGCCATTCTTGACGAGGTAGTCATGTACTGATTTGGCGCGATTGGTAGATAAAGCTTGGTTGTCTTCTTCTGAGCCAATATTATCAGTATGTCCATTGATCTGAATTTTCATACCCGGATTACTTGATAAGAGCTCTTTGAGCTTATTCAACTCTGGAAAAGATTCGCTGCGCAAATCAGCAGAGCCGGTGTCAAAAAATACATTCTTCAAAACAATTGGCTTGGTCGAAGGTACTGGAGTAGATCCACTACTAGCCACCTCTGGAGCTTTTGGGATTTTCCGCAAGGCAATTTCTAAGACATAAGGTTTATTCGAACTTCGACTGATCAATGCAAAGTTTTCAGAATGAAAAAGGTATTGCTCTTTGGAGACATTAAGCGAATAATTTTTGCCCAAAGGCAAACAAATTAAAAACTCTCCATCTCGATCGGTCAAGGAAGAAGCATGGATTTCGGAGGTTTCCAATTCGACAAACTCCACGTTCGCTTCCAAAGGTTTTTTGGTGTCGGCATCGTATACCTTGGCTTGTACATAGGTGAGGGGCAAAGGACGAGCTTCTTCGTATAAATTAAAAGCATAAATATCGGAATTGCCTTTAGATTCAGGTTTGTCGAATGGCGAAACGCCATCAGCAGAAGGGCTGGCGCGATCTGTAGAGAAGTAGGCCGTCTGTCCATCCAAACTAATGACCAGTGCTCCTTCGGCAGCGGCCGTGTTGATTGGAAAACCTAAATTGGTAGGAACACTCCATTGGCCATCTTCTTGCTTCCGCGCATAAAATAAATCATGACTGCCAAATCCGGGATGGCCATTGGACATAAAATATAAGGTCTTTCCATCCGGATGGATAAAGGGGGATTGCTCGGAATAGGGGGTGTTAATATCTTCTCCTAAGCTTACGGGTTTGCTCCAGCTTCCATTGGTCTTTCTATAGCTGACCCTTAGGTCTCGGTTTTTACTACTCATGCTGGCCGAGCCACAAAAATATAAAGTCTTACCATCGGCAGAAATGGAAGGTTGTGATTCCCAACCTTTCGTATTGATTGGACTTCCGATGTTGGCTGGTTTGGTCCAACGACCTTCTTTAACTTCAGAAAAATAAAGATCGCAACTACCGTAGCCATCTCCTCGGTTACAAGCGGTAAAGACTAAAAATTTTCCATCGGCAGAAATACTTTGCGCCCCTTCATTGGCGGGGGTGTTAATATCTTCCAATGCGCGTCCTATTCGCCATTTGTCTTCTTCTTTTCGACTGATGTAAAAATCTTCTTGGCCACCTCTTTTGGCAGTGTATACCAAAGTTGCTCCATCAGCAGTAAGAGACGGAAGGTATTCATCTTCAGAAGTGTTGACATTTTCGCCAATACTTTTTGGATCAAAAGGGACTTTTTGATTGCCGATTTCTGAGCGGAATCTACAATTGGCCAAATGCCTTTTGGCTTTCTTAACTAAGATTTCATTCTTAGGTTCCGTATCGAGGTACTCTTGGAAATGTTGTCCTGCTTCTGCAAATTTTTCTTGTCGACTTTCTGCGATTCCTAAAGTGTATAATACTTTTGGATTATAATTAGGGTCGATCAGTAAAACTTTTTCGAAGCCAATCTCCGCTTCGTCATAAAGATTATTATCGTACTTCATGGCGCCCCATTGCAATTGCGCGTCAATGAAATCAGGAGCGGCTTTCAAAGCTTTTTCAAATTCCTTGATGGCTTTGTCGTTTTCTCCTTGCATGTTGTATTCCATACCCTTTGTATAAGCCTTTTTCGCTGATCCAGTTGCGGATTTTCTGGTGGTATAGGTTTTGGGTTGAGCCCAAAGTGCATTGGAGATGCTCAAACTTAAAACGAGTAACACAATGTTTTTAAAATACATGTTGGACAATTGAGTGCTATTGAATAGGAATCCTTAAAGGATGATTTATTGGAAATTGATCATATATTGATTCCGAGAAGTACTTAAGTAGTACGTGTTAATTAAAAGTGTTTTTTATAACTATCTTTTTCCGCTACTTCCCCTCTAAAAATCCTTCCATAACTGGGGCTATGCAAGGATTTTTATAGAAAAATTAACGAAAAAATCTTAACTCTAAAATTACCCTTTTAATCACCACCTACTACTTACTTATGATAACGAAAAAAAAATGCCAGAGTAACTCAAGAACTTGGTGTTTTTTAAGTTTATCAGGGCTTTTTGGATGATTTTATTGTTTTTTTAACATTGTTTTTGGGGAATCCTATCTTTGATGGACAAAAAGTGGAATTAGTCCTTTATCTAAAATGATTAATTAAAAGCCTATTGACTACTCTTTTAGGAATATTTCAAGGTGAAAATAAGTAATTCTAGGAAATTCATTTCTACTTTTTGAATTCCTGCCTTGATTGAATTTATCAAGATTCTAGGTTACTAGGTTTTACCTTGTCTTGATTCATTACTCTGGTTTGCTGTCGAATAGATTCATTGTGAATACTTTGGACAAAGGCTTGCGCAAACTCTTTAGAAAGTCCTTCTTCGATCGTCGCCGCCACGCGACTATCAAATATTTTCACCCATCGGTTCATTTGTAAAATGGTAA
>CAYQRA010000047.1:0-16822 GCA_964419315.1 uncultured Saprospiraceae bacterium
CAGAACCATAAATTACTGATTTTCAACCTAAAATAAATTTTAAACATGCTCTAAAGGGCATTCCACGAAGGAAAGAAGAGCATGCTTAAATGGAGTTTTATTTTCGGCTAGGTGAAGAATAAAAAGTAAGTCTGTCGCTTGGGCTAGGGAAAAATTGATTTAGGCAGCCACAAATGAGGAACTTCTCATCTAGCCGGTACTAAAAATCCAAATCTTCAAAAGGATCGTCTTTAAACATGCTCTTACGTCTGACTGTTGATTACTATATAATGGAATACGTAAACCATTGGATAAATGGTTGCGTCCATTAAAAATCTTTGAATAATCCAAGTCGTCCTCCCCAAGCACTAGGCGAGGAAATCTCCTTCGCATTGAGGTTTTGCCGATAGAAAGCCTCTAAACGCAAGCCCCAGCGAACACCTAGTTGGTAATCAATTCCTGATTGTAAAAACAATTGATTGTTGACTAATTTTCTTTGATTGACTTCCTTGTCCAAGGTCAACGTATTATTATTTTGCAGGTCCTTCAATTCGTATTTAATTTCATAAGGCAAGAGTTGGAGATTATACCATCCTACCCCTAAAAAAGGATGGAAAGCATGCTGCATATAAAATCTATATTGCAGGCCTATTCCAAATTGGAAATACTGTTGTTGTACTTGTATTTGCTGAAGCTCAAAATCTTCTAATTGCTCTTGCAGGGGAGGCGCTCCGATGGACTTATCCACTCTGTCGGTACTATACTCAAAACCTGCAAAACTAAATTCACCAAACAAACGGAAGTTTTTATTAAATATTAAATGGGGTTGTAGGCCGAGGATAAAACCTGCTTCTCCTTCAATGTCAGAATGATTTGACGCCAAAACTCCTCCATTGACAGCTAGGCTAAATCCTTTTGGCCGCATAGGAAAAACCACTTGACGTAAAGTTTTCTTTTTCCGCTTGTTGATCGTATTTAGATCAGCGAAAGGACTAGTCAATTGCTCAATCGTGATGGCTTCCTTTTCCAAAAAGTGGAGAGGTAGGAGATCTAAAGGACTCAGGGCTGTACTAAAATGATCTTGGATAATATCGGTTTTCTCAAAAGAGGAATTGGTGGTTTTTGGGGGACTAGAAAGAAAGAAATTGAGTTTATTTTTTTTCGCGCTTTTCTCCCCAGAAGGAAATAAATCAGACGATATATCTTGAAACAGTTTTTTATTGAATCTATAAAAAGGTCTGGTAGGGAAATCTACTAAGCCCCTATGGGATGGTTTTTTTAAGGTATTTACCGAAAGGGTATTGCTTGCCCCCTGACTTTGAGGCACATCATCTTTAACTAAGTAGATCGTATCCACCCGATGAATATACTGTATCGTACTAATCGTATCTTGGGCATTGAAAGATGCTGTTTTTTGCGAATGCTCCACCAAAGACTCGATGGCTTTAGCATTTTTAAATTGTTGGTAATTTAAAATCATGGACCCCAATAAAAGTGCGAGCACCAAGGCTAAGATCCATCTTCTGGAAGAAAGAGGCTTCTGGACAATAGTATCTGTGCCAGCAGATACTTGTTGGGCTCTTTGGACAAAACCTTGCCAAGCTTCCGGCTTGAATTCCGGAGTCTTCCGATTTTCCAAATTGTCTTTTATCGATTTAAAAAATTCATCCATCATTTATCCTTTATCTATTTTTTGGATTGATGTTTTTTTCTTGTGAAAAAGTGCTTTCAATTTCTTCTTTGCCCTTGCTAGATTCGACTTAGAAGTACCCACACTAATGTTTAGCATTTCTGCTATTTCATGATGTTTGTATTCTTCCACAACATATAAATTGAAAACCAACCGATACATCGGAGACAATTGTTGCACAATTGGCAAAACATCTTCGCTAGGGTCTATGGGAGGGGAATAATCTTCGCCTAGGTTTCTAAAAGCTTCTTCTTGCAAAACTATATGAGTTTTATATTTTTTAGAACTTCTAAAATGGTCAATAGCTTTGTTGACAATTATTTTTCTAAACCATGCCTTGAAGGGGTATTGGGGATCATATTTGTGGAGGTTTTTAAAAACGACTAAAAAAGCATCATTTAGTATTTCCTCTGCCTCACTATAATTGTCGGTATAACGCAGGGAAATATTCATCCCATAGCCATAGAAATACTCATACAGCTTAGACTGAGAGGTGGGGTGCTTATTTTTACAAGCCTCTAATAATATTCTAAAATTGATTCTATGATCCATAAGTTTTATGGTTCAATACCAAATACGGAAGTAGATCCTAAATTGGTTGCGTCGGAATAAATTTTCTCCAACTTTAATAGACGGAAAAGAACACCAAAAAAGATAGGGAACGATTTTGTAGAAATGTAGGATCATCCTGTAGTGCTAAAATGCACTAGGGCTCGACGAAGTGCTCTACTTCGACATTTTACGCCCCCCCCAGAAGTCTAAAACCATAAAAAAACGAAAGCCAAAGGATTCCAATAGCCTCCGCTTCGCCTTCCTTATAAGTAATTCTATTGATCAGTTTAAGTAGTTTTACGTATTCATTGATTTTCCCCTTCTTCCCATCTTTGTGGCGTTATTAAGGAGTGATTAGGAAGTGTTTCCAATTAATCACCACCTATGGTTTAACAGATAAGAAATCTAATTTTTATTAAAATAATTCCCATAAAAACTTCACAATGAAACGTATTCAAAAGAACAATGTCTGGATGTTATTACTTTTCTTAGGACTAAGCTTTACGGCTTGTAAGGAAGATATTATTCCAATGGAGGAAGATCCTGCAACAACAGCACCCGCGGCTCCTAACCCAACCGTAGGCGATGGATCTGGTGCCTTTTGGGGAATCAATGCAATAAGTACTGTGACGACTCCCATTACCCTCGATACAGAAATTGGTACGGCTGTAGCCTTTTTGACCAATGATAATTTCAACTCTTTCGTCGACGCAGGAAGCATATCTGTTATGGATGCGGCATTGACTGCCAATGACAATAAATCCTATGTTTATCTTCCAGGCATTACCCAACCTCTAGGTTTACAATATTCTAGCTCTTACGAATGGAACGTTGCTGGCGCAGGTGCGGTAGCTGGCTTTACCCATACGGTTGATTTTCCTTTCCCTGACCTTGGGGTAATTACGAGTGGCAATGAAGTGGTAAAAGCAGATGGTTACACCTTGACTTGTCAAAATGTAGCTCAAGCAGATTCGATTATTTACATCGTCGGCGAAGCGATCAAAACCGTAGCTGGTGATGTGACCAGTGTTGAGTTTACGGCAGAGGATTTAAAAGGGGTAACAGCAGGACCTAGTTTTGTACAAATTGCCGCCTATACTTATAAGCCTGCAGAAATTAATAATGAGACCTATTATTTTGGGAACGAAACCGTTCGTTCCGAGGTCGTAGAGATAAAGTAAGAACCAGGATTCTAATCCCAAAGAACAGGAAAAAAGGTCAAAGCCTTTTTCACTGGTGGAGATCTATATGATCATTAGTCAAGCTGCTGTAAACTTGTTTGCAGCGGCTTTTACTTTTCTGTTTTACCAAGAGAAGTTGTTTAAAAAACGATACATTTGCAGAAACCTAATTATTTGCCAATGTCTACAGCTCCTGTAAATGTCTACCTCGCTTATGCGCCCGAAGATGAAGATCTACTCAAAAGGCTCCGCCTACAACTCAAAGCTATTGAGCGAATTGGTTTAGTCGATGCTTGGCACGATGGCGAAATTGCGGCAGGGACGGATCGTGAAAAAGCAATGATGGAAGCTTTACACCAATCTCCAATTATTCTTTTGTTGGTTTCTAGTGCCTTTATTGCCTCAGAGTTTGCTTATGAAAAAGAGGTGAAGACTGCGCTGGAATTGCAGGCACAAGGAAAGGCTAAAGTACTGCCTGTCATCCTCAAGCCTTGTATGTGGGAGGCGACTTCTTTTGGAAAGATTGAGCCTTTACCGACTAATGGAATTCCGGTAGTAGATAAGCATTGGCAAAGTGTCGATCATGCTTTTATGGAAGTGGCAGAAAAAGTTTTGCAACTGATCAAACCTGCACCCGCAAAAGAAGAACTCCCTAAGGTCGAAACGGAAGTGGTGATTCCTGCGGATGTTGCTCCCAAGGCGGATCAATTTTCTATTCCTACGGTTTTACTCAATGGCCAACATTGGATGATAGGAGATTTGCAAAGTCTGTCTCCGGAAGGGCTCAAGACGATTCATTTTGATTTTAAGACTGCGGAGCGTATTTGTCCGCCGGGATGGCGATTGCCAAAGAAAAAAGAATGGAAAGCTTTAACGGAAGATCAGGTTGCAAAACTTAATTTGAATTTTAATGGAGTACTGGACCGCAGTGCTCATCGCGACAAAGATCGGAAGTTGTATTATTGGAGTAGTGATCGTTCTTTCGGTGGCGAAGCTTGGTGTTTTGAAAAAATGATTAATGGTACCGCTAGGGTAGAATCCCGTTATGCCCATTGGGCGATTTCTTGTCGCTGTATAAAAGTAGATTGAGTTTTCTCGGTTTTAAGTATTCCTGTTTTTTCCAAAAAGCCAAAAGCCTAGGCCCAAAAGTAAAAGGCCAATCGCCCAAGGATTGAGCCAATCCATAAAACGCTTGTTTTTTAGGGCAGCAATATTTCCAGTCTGTACAAAACCTGCCCAATAATAAGGATGTGCTTTTATCTTATCGGAAGTCTTTGCTAGATAATCCAATTTTGCCTGTTGCAATGCTTCATCTTTATCTAGCCCTTGATAAAGTTGTTGGTAAAAACTAATCATCAAATCTGAGGTCGTACAATCATCTACCGACCACAGACTCATCAATGAACTTGGACAACCGGCCTGTGTGAAATTTCGGGCAAGACTAAGAATGCCTTCTCCTTTGGCTATTTTTCCCGAGCCGGTATTACAGGCACTAAGTACCACAAGGTCTGCTTTTAAACGAAGGTTTTGTAAGTCAAAACCATTGATGGAGTTTTCTTTAAAATGAATTTGACTGAGGTCTGCATACTTTTCATCAATACAAGCATGAGTAGCCAAGTGGACAATTTGATAATCGGGAGCTTCTGCGAGAAATACCTCCTTACTGGCTTGGGTATTTTTTTTGACGACTCCGCCCCAAAGGCTTTGGATGGCTTCGACTTCCTTTTGATTGCAAAGCAATGGTGACAAAGTAAAGTCCGCACAGGAGCGCTCGGCTATTTCTTGCTTCCCTATAAAAGTTGGTGCAAAACCAATAAATTTTTTGGGATTGTCTTGAGCTTTGCTTTGTAAGCCAGCATTGGATAAGGTGGCCGAATAATTATAACTGATTCGGAAATCATTGAGCAAATAAGATAGCTGCGTAGGGGAGAAGTCCGCATTGCTTGGCGCCTTTTTTTGGAGTAATAATTCGAAGGGCAAATAATTGGTATACTCATCTGGAATAAAAATCAACTGTCGGGTAGAAGCGGGAAGTCGCTCTACGACAACTTGTAATAATTCTTCGTAGAGTTGGTTGGCGCTTGTGCTAAAATCTTGATAAATGGATAAAAAATTATTGGAAGAAGGAGGTGTGGTGATTAAGTTGCGAAGTTGGTCGATTTGCTCATGAAGTTGCACATTGCTTGGCCACTGATGAGAAAATATTTCTTGTGGGGTAATGCAGAAAACATAATTATGGTCGGTGCCATGAAAATATTCAATCAGTGCACTTTGGTCGTTTAGCATTTTTTCTTGCACCTCTTCAACGGTAGTGAGTTGGGCATTGAATTTTAATTGATAATACCTAGGGTAGTTTTTTTCAAAACGAGCGATTAGTTTTTTGTGGTCTTCTTGTAGGTAGAATAATTTATTTTTCCATTCTTTTTGTTCTTCCAGATTGTTTTGTTCCGCTTGTTGTGCCTGACTCAATTGGTTTTTGAAAAAACTAATTTGAGCATTATAAGTTTGTTCTTTTAGCAATAAAGAATCTGGAATGTTTCCATGATTCAAAGCTTGGTTTTGTTGAATAGATTCTAAAAGTAGAATCGCTTTGCTACTTTCTGAGAAGTGAAAAGCATCGGCTAAGTAGCGAGTATCTTTTTTGGATTGATGCAATTGTAGGGCTATTTGAATCGCTTCCTCAAAGATGGGTTTTACATTTCCTGAGAGGTGGAGTTTGGAGCCTTCGGCAGAATAGGTTTGTCTGATTTGTTGGATGATCTGAGTAGCGTAGTGGTAGGTCGCCAGAGCGATTTCGAGATTTTCTGTCTTTTCTTTTGGGGTGCTACTCCCAGCAAATTGATAATAAGTTTTTCCTTTTTGGTGAATGATGTCTAGTGCTGTTTTTAAATCTAATAAATTTTCAAGCGCAGGCTTTTGGGTAGGATCCGTTGTGTTAAAATCCAAGGTATTGGAGACCAATGCTTTTTGGAAAAAAAAGAGAGCAGAATCTAGCTGTCCTTGTTGTTGATAGAATTTTCCAATGTCTAAAAAGCTTTTAGCGATTTCTTGGTGTTTTTCAAAATCCTTGTATTGCTCTACTACTATTTCTTTGGATTGGTTTAAGAGTGCAAACTGCTGCTGCCAATCTTTATTATAAGCCTGGATTTTAGAAAGTATACGATAGGTAAGATGGATATCATCAAATGATTTTCCTTTTTGTAGCACCATTGCTTTGTCGATATAGTTTAGTGCTTTAGGGATTTGTTCTTTTTGTAGAAAAAGATCCGCCATGTTTTGATAGCAATTGAGTTTGACTTGGTCTACATAGATTCCTCCCTCTTTTGATTGATTGCTCGCCTTGATGCTTTTTTCGAAATAGACTAAGGCGCTATCCAATTCGTTTTTATTTTTCAAAGCTTTCGCCCAATCAAAAAGACATCCTGGGATATTGTCCTGAGAAGTTTGATCACTAAACTGCTGATACAATTCCAGTGCTTTGGGGAAGTAGCGCAGGGCATCGTCGAAGTCCCCTTGATCTTGAAAGCATTTGCCAATATTCTGATAACTCATGGCGCGAGATGCTTCATATGTTTTTTGGGGAGGAATAAGGTTTAATGATTGCATGTAGTATTTAATGGCCAATCGATAATTGCCATTTTGATGGTAAAGGATCGCCATGTTGTTAAGGGTGTTGCTATGGGTATCCCCTTTGTCGTTGGGTAAAAATTCTTTGGCTTTTTGGATGGCCAGTTGTGCTGTTTGTGTATAGAGTTTATATTTTTGGTGATGATTGTAAACGGTAGAAAGCCAATTATACCCATCGACATATTCCTTCCAGTTCTCGGCAGCTTTAAAATAATCAATGGCGGATAAGACTTTTGACTCATTGGCAAGGAGTGATGAATCTCCATCTACCTGGCTCAAAAAAATTTTCCCTAGATTGGTAAGGCTATCAGAGGGATTCATAGGAGAATCTTGACCTTTAAGTAGGGAAAAAGGAAAGAAGTAGAAAAGAACCAACAGAAAAGTTAAAGATTTAACTCTTCTGTTGGTCGTTTTTTTAATTATAAGTGTAGTTAGACTCATGGTCTGTTTTGACAAATTTGGAATATCGTTTAGAAGTTTAATATCCCAATTTAATTATTTTATGAGATTTTCCTCCATTGACTCTGCAATAATAAAAACCATTGGCTAATTCCTGCGTATCAATTCTTAAGGTGTTGCTAATTTCTCCAGTAATTTGTTTGAATATTACCCGTTTTCCTGAAGCGTTGAATAACTCAACTTGTACTGCTCTTTCAGGAGTATTTTCAAAAGCAATTGTAAATTCATCGCGGAACGGATTTGGAGAAATTTGAAAGTCAGAACTTGTAACAGTCGAAGATTGAAGTGTTGATGCTTCTTCTGATGTGGTCGATGATCTTTCTTCTCCTTCAAAGATGACACAGCAAACGTCTTTTTGTCCCGAAATGAGAGAAGTTGGATCAATGGGCAGTCCGTTTTCGTCAAAAAAGAGATAAGCAGGAAATAAAGTTCCGACATAACTAGCTACCGGGTAATCGATAAAAGTTGCGCCTTGGGATTCACTTCCTGCTCCAGTGGGATTAAGACGGGTCTCCAGATTGATGGAATAATCAAATGCCGTTGTAACGTTTGGACCTTCGCAAGTTTGAGCAAAAGACATTTGATGGGAAAAGGTAGCTCGGTAAACATTATTTCCATTATCATTGAACGGTGTAAAATTAGCATTGGTGATTAGTGCACTTCTTCCAACATCTAAACCGCCAAAGTCATAGGAGTAGTATAGGGAAGGGAAGGTTGAAATATCGTTATCTCCCACGGTGATCGTAACTTCAATTTTCAAAATGTAATTACCACCTTCTTCTACGACGATGCAGCCTTGACTATCCATTGGATTTACCCAGTTGGTCAATACGATCTTAGGACCGAGATTGGCTGCAAAAATGTTGTTAAGGCTAAAAAAGCATAGGAATGCGAATAAAATAAAACTTTGTTTGTTTTTCATGATTCAGTATTTATTATTGATTTGCTTAAAATGTAAAATGGTTTGTCTAAAATGTAAAATGAGGACTAATCCAAAGGATATATTCCTCGGATATCAGAAATAATAGAATTAATTTTAGGTGGTGTTGTAATTACTCGTTCCAGAGAATTAAAAAAGGTAATAGCTTTTTTAAAATTTAATCTCAAGGATTTAAATTAGTAAATGGTTTACGAGTATCTAGGCAGTTAAAATTAAAGTCTAATAGACTTTAGAAAAATTGTATTTTGGGCTTATGGGGTGTGAAATGTCAATTACTTGTAAAAAATAAAAGCAAGAATACTTAAAGTTTGATTTTAAAACAATTTCATAGCTTAAGCATTTACTTTAAGTGCAAAATCTACCCCAATATATAAAAAATAAAAGAAGGAAGTTTGAAAAAATAATCCTTGCCAAATATTAGTACGATAACAATTTACAACAAACCCAGTATTTAGGTTTTTAGCTTTCGTAAATAGCCTTTTGTCGAATAATATCGAATTTATTTAAGCACTAAAGATAAAAACATCCCCAAATGCTATTACCTTTTTAACATTGATCATAACATTCAATTAGATCGTAGATGGAAAGACATTCTAGTCAGAATATTATTGCGAAACTACAAGCTAAAGACAAAAAAGAAAATGCTGCTGCAGTTCGATACCTTTTTAACTGTATTCAGGATCAAGTGGCTCACTTTATTTTAAAAAATAATGGTGAAGCAGAAGATGTAGATGATATCTTCCAAGATGGATTCGTAGCTCTTTTAAAGTTGGTCAGAGAGGAGCGTATTGGTAAAGTAGAGAATATAGAAGCCTATCTATATTCTATTTGTCGAAACCTTTGGCTGAAAAAACTTAAGAAAGAAGGTCGGAATGTTGCCCTTACTAAGGAACAAGAAGATATTGCGGTACCAGAGGTATCGGTTTCGACCCTGCTCAGCAAAGAGCGAAAAGAGGCTTTGGATACTTTATTTCAATCACTAGGAAATAGTTGCCACCGAGTATTGATTTATTTCTATTACGAAAAGTTGAGTATGGTGGAGATTGCGGAGCAAATGAATTTCTCTAGTGCTGCGGTGGCAAAGAATAAAAAATCTGCTTGTTTGAAAAAATTAAAAACTCTCATTATGGAATCTAAGCATTATCGAGAGTTGTTGAATCTCATAGAATAAGGTGCGGTAGTACCTTATCGCTCTTCGCAATGCGGAGATCAAAGCTCATTGCGAAGGAAGATTTCAGCTACAAGCTGCTACCCAAGAAGACATCTAAAATAAGAAATGTTATGAAAGAATTTAATCTAGATCAAATCATCGATTTCCTCAGCGGACGTTTGAGAAAGGAGGAACGAGCCGCTTTTGAAAAAGAAAGGGCTGCGAAACCGGAGTCCAGAGAAGAGGCACTGACTCATCAGGCGGTCCTGAATTACATCGATCAATCTGGAGATCTCGAAACCAAAGAATGGTTGAATACAGTACTTCCCAAATATCAGAAAAAGAAAAGTAGTAGTGGGAGATTTTCTTTGCTATGGATGCTTCCGGTCGCAACAGTAGCGGCCATGTTATTGCTATTTTTTCTACCGGCGCTGTTACAGCCAGAATTTTCTGCTGTTCAATTGGGAACCAATTATTTAGAACCCTACGAAATGTCTTTTGGGGATCGCGGGCAATCGGCAGATGTTTTATTGGAAGCAGGCCAAGCTTATCAAGCGAAGAAATACGAGGCAGCGATTCCTTTATTAAGACAAGCCGTTTTGGAAAATAAGGATGGGAAATACCAATTGGCTTTAGGAATTAGCCTCCTTGAAGCAGCGCAAAGCGCTGCAGCGATTGACCATCTTCAAAAACTAATAAGTTCTGCCGATCCCGTGTATCTAACACACGCACAATGGTATTTGGCTCTGGCTTATCTTCAGCAAAATGATGCGCCATCCGCGAAGCTTTTACTACAGGCCTTGGAAGCCGATCCACAAGCGTTTAATCACGAAAAAGCCAAGACCTTGCTCCAAGAAAAAATATTTTTTACAAAAAAATAGTATTCTCTTATTACCTTTTGCCCTCCCCAAGGAACAAGCTAATACCAATAGGAAATAAGACTATTGGACCTTAACTAAAACACAAAATATAAAGCTCTAAAGTGATTTGTAATAACAATAAATCACGTACACATTAAAAATTAATTTCCTTGATTTTTTTTGGAAGCGAGGATTAATTTCCTCCAATAAATTTACTGACACCATAAAAAATAACTCATGTCTTAGTGCTGATACTCTAAAGTATCTCTGCTATTGCTATGAAGA
This sequence comes from uncultured Saprospiraceae bacterium, assembly GCA_964419315.1. GTDB lineage: Bacteria > Bacteroidota > Bacteroidia > Chitinophagales > Saprospiraceae > CALLVY01. Next base: position 10,724 of record CAYQRA010000047.1, read on the forward strand.
AAGATGATCTAATATGTGTCAGTATTTTATTGGTTTATCTGCAAGAGTGATAGCGACGGTTATTGCTTTTGCAGATACCTTTTATAACAGTGGACAAAAGACCCCTTTGCAACCAAGTAAGTGGTTTTTAAACAACTTCATAGCCTACTCTGAAAAAAAAGTGCGTAAATTTTCTTATAAAAAAGTGGCCCGACAATTTGCCGGGCCACTTATAATTAATCACCTATCGTAAACCTATTCTTAATTCAAAACGATTAATCAATCGCTTTGATAAATTTCGTTGTTTGTCTTCCCAAAGAAAGAATATAAGTACCTGCTTTTAAAGTATTGATGTCTACTGCGAAACTGTTCATTCCTGATTCGACACTTACTTCTTCTCGCAGGATGTTTTTGCCATAAAGATCAGAGACACTCAGGATAGTATTTTCTTTTTCGATTGCTTCAAAGCGCAGGTTAACTTCACCAGTCATTGCTGGATTTGGAAAAACATTTACCAAACCGATGCTCTCTTCATTCTTCAAACATTCGCTTTTCACAAAAATAATATCAGAGTAAGTACTGGTACCATTAAAATCTACTTGCTTAAGACGGTAGTAATTTTCTCTAGTTGGTAAGGCATCTACAAAGTCATAAACATGGTATTGATTGCTAGTACCATTTCCTTTGATCTGTCCGATTTTAGAAAAACGGTAACCATCCACACTTCTTTCGATATCAAAATGACTATTGTTCAATTCTGTTTCTGTCAGCCAGCTTAGATTGACCTTGCAAGCCGCTTCTCTAGCTTCAAAGCTTACCAATTCTACTGGAAGTATCGCCGTGATGTCAATCGTTACTGTGGCATAAGCAAAGCCACCATTAGAATCGGTGATCACATATTGAAATTCATCGGTTCCCGTAAATTCTGGTGCCGGCACATAGTCAACAAAGTCATCCGAAGGATTGTCTGCCGTCCCGTTATTATTGATGCTTACGCTACCTCCCATTTCTGTTACTTGGTTATTCATAAAGTCTGTTCCTACCGAAGTGATAGTCAATACATCTTCCTCTTCTGGATCGCTGTCGCTAACTCCAGCATTGAGTACATCAATTTGTAGGGACTGGTTGACGGGAGTTGTTTCTGCGTCATCATAAGCGATTGGTTCGGAGTTGCCGATTCCACCTTTTAGGAAGGTACCACAGTCTCCACCAGAGCGGCGGTAAACGATGGTTTCATTACAAATCTGTGCATAGGTCGCATTATTGAAAAGATCAAAGGTGTTGTTTTCTGCGTCGCCACCAATACTGATTCCACCATCTCCACAAACGAGTGCATTGGTTCCCTTGATGTGAAAGTCATCATCTACCCGTACACAGATAGACTCGACTGTAGTGGTCGTATATTGAGAAATTTTCCAGTCGTCTGTAATCCAAATTTCCGATCCAGGATGTCCCCAGAAATGTCCAGCTCCTACAAAAGAGAAATCTTTATTGGGGGTAAAAGTAAGTTTCCCGAAAACATGAAATTCACTTCCACAAAAGATTAAAGCATTATTGCTATCGCCAGCATCAACGAGTAATTCTGCATTCGCCTCGATGACCATACTTCCATAAAAAGTATAAGTAGCTCCAGTGATGGTCACTACATGGTTGCTATTGAGGATGACATCATCGGAAGCAGTAGGATATCCTGCTTCTACCCAAGTATTTTCATCGTACCAATTACCGCTTTGAGCAGTAGTAAAAGTTGCAGCAGATAAAGTAAGGTTGAAGGATAGAAAAAAGGCTAAGAAGGGGATGACGTAATGGTGTAAGTCTTTAGACATGTGTGAAAATTGTAAGGTTAAAGAATTGGTGTTTTGTTTGGTTACTTTCTCCTTAAAATGTGGAGAAGAACCGAGTAGTTGGACAACAGATTCGGATGCTGTCTTTTTTTGTAAAGTTTGATTCGTTGTATGTGGGAGAAGAGGGAAAAGAGGGGGATTCTGAAAATTCAGAAGCTTTGTTTGTTTTTTGGAAGCCTTGTGACAGGCAATCTTTAAGATATTAAAAAAGGAGGTAAATTATAATGGATTCATTTTGCAGGAGGCAAAAAAAATGGAGGTACTAAAATGGAGGAATGGGAATATTTTGTATTTGGAATTTCTCTGAGGGAGAATAAGTATTTGTAACTAACTTACGGTTACAAACTTGCAGGTTTTTATATTTAAATGCAACAATTATGATAAAAAAAATTACATAATTTGTTTTTTTAGAGTTGGTTAGATGGTGTAAAGCCTTTGGTTCTAAGGGTTTTTTACGTTTTCTTTATTCCAAACCAGGAATTGTTTTTTTGTGACAGGGGACTTTTGGTGAATGGGTTTTGGGTTTATAAAAATCGAACTTCTTTCTTTTTTTCTGTAACGAAATGGATACTTTATTCGCCATTGCCCAAAGGCAATACGCAGACCTACATCCCCCTTTCTTTAGAAGGCTATCACTAATATTTGCAATTCAATAGTTCTCAACTTAAAAGGGAATGTCATCAAGAAATACATTTACGATTGTTTAGTCCAATTGAATATTCAATTATTCAATGACTGGATATTCAGTATTCATTTTACCACTCTTGTCACTAGCCTAAGTTGATGACCTTCAACTTAAAAGGATACCCCCCTTTTAAACCCAAACAGCCTTAGTAAAAAAAAATAATCCATTTTTTGGAACCAAATGCTTGTTAGAGATGTTCTGTTCCATTCCGATTTTCGGAACTAAAATAAATTCGCCGTTTCCCATTTAGCTTAAATACCTAAAGACTTAACAAGGAGGTGGTTTTAAGCTAAATGAAAAACCTAAAGGGGAATTTTGTTTTTTTAACAAGACTAAGAAAATAATCAATTAATGAGTAACATTTTTTTTACCTCAGACCATCATTTTGGTCACGAAAACATTATCAAATTTTGTAATCGCCCTTTCGCTAATGCCAGAGAAATGGATCAGGTTATGATAGAGCGTTGGAACGAAAAAGTAAAACCTCAAGACACGGTTTATCACATCGGTGATTTTGGAATTACTTATAAAGAAAACCTCGAGACGATTCTTAACCAACTCCATGGAAAAATTTGTTTGATCGCTGGGAATCATGAAAACGCAGCCAAGCAAAACAAAAAACGATTTGAATGGATCAAGGATTATTACGAACTCAAAGTGAAAGATCCAGATTGTAGCAATGGCGTACAACGAATCCTCTTGTTCCATTATGCCATGAGAACCTGGAGAGGTGCTTACCGAGGAAATTGGCATTTATATGGCCATAGCCATGGAACACTTCCTGATTTAGAAAACCAACTTTGTTTTGATGTGGGAGTAGACTGTCATGACTTTTATCCGCTTTCCTATGAAGAAGTCAAAGCCATCATGGCTACCAAAAATTGGGTGCCTCCTTTTTAAAGGAGCCCCTAAATGGAATTAGCTAAACTCTTTTACTTTAAAAATAAACCTCCATAACATGTTCTAAATCAACACCTAATCGTTTTTTCTAATGTTTTTTTTCTGCCAAGGCATCGTTTTTAAAACTAATCGGATATAGTATATTGAAAGCAATTGCGAACTCTTTATTAAAATCAATTGCGGGTTCAAGACAAAAAGATCAAGTACCTGCCAAAAGCTAAAATGATGAATGTTTTAAAAAATATCGGATTCTTATTTCTTTTGACGACCTTATTATTTTCCTCCTGCCGAAAAGATAATGAAATACAAGGCAGCTTTCCCCCAGATGTTCCAATTCCTGAAGTACTGGTCAATGGTTCCTTCTATGGTCAGGTCGTAGATGAAGCGAATCAAGCGATTGAGAATACCATCATTTCTGTAGGTACTCATACTATCGAAACCGATGAAAATGGTTTCTTTTATTTTAATGATATAGAAATCAATAATAAAGGTAGTTTGGTGACTGCCCAAAGAGATGGATATTTCTATAATGCCAAATTTGTTAAATCTAAATTGAACACCAAGAATTTTGTAAAGATTCAAATGATCAAAAAGAATTTGACAGACTCCTTTGCGGCTAATGCCGGAGGTACCGTAGTCAGTAGTGGAGGTGCCTCTGTTGAGTTTTCTGCCAGTTCGATTAAAAAAGAAAGTGGGGGAACTTATAATGGGGAAGTCAATGTATATGTCACTTGGCTGGACCCAACGGCTTCTGATTTGATTCAAAGAATGCCCGGAGACTTGAGAGGAATCAATACGAATGATGAACAACAACAACTGACTACCTTTGGTATGATCGGTGTAGAATTGGAAAGTGATGCTGGCGAAGCTTTAAATATAGCGGAAGGACAAACGGCCACCATTGAACTGCCTGTTCCTGCGTCCCTATTGGCTAATGCACCTGCAACGATTCCTCTATGGCATTTTGAGGAAACCACCGGTTATTGGATCGAAGAGGGCGAAGCTACTTTGCAAGGGAATAAATATGTAGGAACCGTGAGTCACTTCTCTTTTTGGAATTGTGACATCCCCAATACTTTTGTTTTTATTGAAGGAGAGGTAACCGACGAGGCAGGACAACCGATTGCGAATGTTCAAATTAAAATCACAGAAGTCGCTAGTGGAATGGTTGGCTATGGTAGAACAGACGAGAATGGTTTTTACTCAGGAGCAGTTCCCAATGATCAGAATTTAATTCTCACCATATTGAATAGCTGTGACGAAGAAATATACTCTGCCCCCATTGGCCCTTTCTCTGCCGATGCAACGATTCCTTCTATCATTGTTTTTACAAACGAGAACTTCATTACTCTCTCCGGTACGCTAGTCGATTGCAATAATGATCCAGTGACCAATGGATATTTGAAAGTAGATTTTGCGGGTAGACAAGCCTTACTTTATACGGATGCTGATGGAGTTTTTAATGACATCATTTCAATATGTGATGCCACAAGCCTTGATTACACGGGGTATGATCTTGATAACTTGAAGCAGAGTACAAGACTTACGGAAGTTATTGATTCAACAGCTATAGATTTGGCCAACGTTTTCGTATGTGAAGATCTTACAGAATTTATGATCTTTAAAATTGGCGACATTGAACAAATAGATACCGAGCCAGATGCTATATTTGGTTCCATCAACGGTATCCCAGATTATATAAGACTTTTTGGCAGCGATCCAATGGGTACCATTCCATGGACCAATATTTTTATACCTAATGCGCTTACTGCTGGAGTCTATATTCCTGAACATATGGATGTTCTTTATTATGATGATAGCCTACAAATGGCCGTGTCAAATGTATGTGATGATATGGAATGTAACGATGTGGACTTTGAGTTTACTACTTATGAAGGGATAGGCGGTTTTGTCATCGGCTCTTTTTCAGGAATACTAGAACCCAAAACTTTAGGAGTAGGTACCGCAAAAGAATTCACTGGAACTTTTAAAATATTATTAAGATAATAAGATACAAGCAACTTTAGAGCATCATGAGATACAAAGCTCATTAAAGTAGGGAGTCAGTAGTTAGAATGAAATCAATAGTCTGGCTCCCACTTTTTCGAAAGCAACTAAAAAAATCAAAACTTAAACTAGCTAAATGTCCACACAGGAAATCATAAAGGGGTGTATTAGTAAGGACGCGAAGTACCAGCGCTTATTAGTCGTCAACTACTCTGCTATGCTTCTGACAGTTAGTCGAAGATATACCCCCATCAATGCAGACGCAGAAGATGTTTTGCAGGATGCATTTATCAAAATTTTTGGAGCCATCAAGCAATTCGATGCAAATAAAGGCGCATTGGAAACTTGGATGAGAACAATAGTCATTAATACCGCACTAAAACGATTGAACAAAAAATGTTTTACCCACGAACGAACGGTGGATCGCTTTGCAGAGATACAATTACATCCAACAGTTTATGATCATTTGCAAGCAGAAGATGTGATGAAGCTGATTGATACTTTACCAGATGGATACCGACAGGTTTTTAACCTTGCCGTAGTGGAAGGTTACCCGCATAAAGATATTGCCACACTTTTAGATATTGAAGTCTCTACTTCTCGAAGTAATTTATCAAAAGCCAAAAAATTACTTCGTACAAAATTAAGTAATCTTAATAATCAAGAATTATGGGCCCGGATAAG